>RGAX01000180.1 GCA_009919985.1 Opitutaceae bacterium | reverse complement strand
AGACGAAGAGGTCTTCGAGATACAGTCCGGGTTTAGCGAGGAAAGTGGAGTAGTTGAAAAAATACAGGGCGAATCCGGCGGGCGCGCCGGTGGCGGTGAAGGCGAGGATGCAGGCGGCGGCGGGACGCATGGCGGAATCGGCAGGAAAGAGCGTGGCTCGAAGGGTCTCGGCGCTAGCGACGACTTCGTGGGAAAGTTTTTCGTAGTCGGCGAGGCCGCGGATGAAATCCAAAATTACAGGGACATCGGCTGCGGTGGCGGGACGGATCGTGGCAGGCATAGGGTATGGGGTAAGATGAAATCTTAAGGTTGAAAAGAGAAAGGGGCGAATACCGGGGTGCGCGTCGTCAGTTGCAAGCGCGAGGAGTTTGGTTATGGTCACGCGATGACATGGATCGTAATCCGTTGTGCGCTTTTAGGATTGCTGCTGCTGACCGGCGCGGCGAGCGCTGTAGAAAATCGGACGTTGCCGGCGAGCAAACCGGCAGTGAAGGCGGAAATCGTGACTTCGGTCGAGGGGCAGTTGGCGGCTTTTCGCGAGGGTGAAATGGGTAAGGCGTATGCTTATGCCTCGACGGTGTTGCAGATGCAGACGCCGATCCGGCGATTTGTGCAGTTGGTGAGACAGGGTTACCCGGAAATTTGGTCAAACCTGCGAGTTGAGTTTGGACTGGTGCGCGATGATGGTCGGCGAGCCACGGTGACGGCGCGGGTGTTTGCGCAAGATGGTTCGAGCGCAGTGTACGATTACGTGTTGGTGAAAGAGGATGATTTTTGGCGCATCGCAGGCGTGCTGCGGCACGAGGCAAAGGGTGAGACGCGGGTTTGACGGCGTGGTTTAGGCGGACTGTGCTCAATAAATTACAGAGAACTGAGTCCAACTAGGAGGGGTCTCCTGGGAGAGGAGTTGGTTTAACACGACTAGGCTATCGGAGAAATTACACCTCGGCGCTGGCGGCGCGGAGGCGTTGGAGTTTGTAATTGTGATAGGCGAGGCGGGCGAGGTCGGCGGAGAATACGAGGCCGAAGACGGCGAGAAGTACCCATGTGAGTTGAGGGGGGAATTTGAAGGCGCGGCGCAGGAGGAGCGCGGCGATGCAGCACACGAGGAAAAAAAAGAAGTGGCCGAGAACGACGCGGCGGGCGCGGCGATGCGCTTCGACCGCGGTGGCTAGGGTGGCGGCGGTGAGCGGGCTTAAGTGGGGGGTAGGCTTCACGAGATTTGCGCGCGGAGGACGCGGTTGGTGATGTAGGTGAGGGCGTAGATGGCTCCTACTGGGTGGAGCTGTAAGATGACTTTATCCAAAAGACGCATGCCGCTTTTGAGGCTGTTTTCTATAGGGTTACGGCTGCGCTCGGCTGTGCCATCCCTCGCAAGGTCGAGCTCGGGCCTGACCCCAGCATAGATCCTGCGGCCGTGCTCCACCTGTAGCAGATTTTTATCGAGGGCGAGGCGGACAGGCCAAGGGATTTCCAGTTTCATCACGGTGCGACATATGATGATGCGATGGGCGGCGCTTTGGTGCCAAGCGTGAAGGCAGTGCGGGGTTTCCTGGTATAGGCACTGGTTTGGGCGAGCTGTTTATGGAGGCGCACCCAGTGCCTCGGCGGGCGTGGATAGACGCAGCCGCACAAGGTTGGTGGGGGTTACAGTTAACGTTACTAAATTTGCCCGCTTGCAGACTTTTACGGCAGTTCAGATAGGCGTAGGTGCATCTCCGTGGTTGCAAAGCGGGTTTTTTAAGAGAGGTTGGACATTTTAATTCGTCTAATATGCTCAGAAAATTCCTCGCGAAATTGCGCGAAAAAATCGCCCCGGCCAAATCTGCTCCTTCTACCGCTGCGCCGGTGCCCGCCCGATCGGGCGCCCGTGAGCAAGATGGCCGCCGGCGCGGAGGCGAGAGTGCGCGTCGGGGTGAGGGCCAAAATTACGGTGGTCAAGGCCGCGGTGCCAGCGAGGGACGCTCCAGCCGCGGCAGTGGTGATTCTCGCCGGGATTTTCAGCCACGTGGGGGTGAACGAAGCGGGCGAAGCGGTGGTCGTAGTGAAGGACGGCGTGAAGAATTTCGTGGTGATGGCCGAGGACCGCGCGAGCCGCGGGAACGCCCGACGATCGATAAAAATTACGATCATCCGCGTGCGACATCGCTCAAACCGGCGATACCGGTTAATGTCCCCAAGATGGATACGGCTTTTAGTAAGTTGGGTTTGTCGGATGCGCTTGCTTTTGGCGTCCAGGAGATGGGCTATATTGAGCCCACGCCGATTCAGGCGCAGGCGATTCCTGTCGTGCTTGCCGGTCGCGATTTGATCGGCTCCGCGCAGACGGGTACGGGCAAGACCGCGGCCTTTGCGCTACCAATTATACAGAAACTTGGCACGCATGGTAAGCTGCGTTGTTTGATTCTCGAGCCGACGCGCGAGCTAGCATTGCAAGTCGAAGAAGCGTTTCAGAAATTTTCAAAATTTACCGACCTGCGCGTGACGATCGTGTACGGTGGTGTCGGCTACGGGAAGCAATTGGAAGATCTCCGTGCCGGCATCGACATCTTGGCGGCCACGCCGGGGCGCTTGCTCGACCATATGGAGCAGGGCAACGTTTCGCTCAAGGACGTCGACATCCTCGTGCTCGACGAAGTCGATCGCATGTTAGACATGGGTTTCTTGCCTGACGTGAAACGCATCGTGCAAAAAACGCCGAACACGCGTCAGACGCTTTTTTTTACCGCCACCGTTCCGCCCGAAATCGCGTCACTGGCCAGCTGGGCTTTAAAAGATCCTGCACGTGTCGAGATTGGGCGGCAACGCTCGGTCGCCGAGACTATCGCCCACGCATTTTACCCTGTGGTGGCTTCGCAGAAATTCGAACTCTTGCAGCTCCTATTGGATCAGACTGATTTTAAGAGTGTTATCATTTTCGCTCGCACTCGCATGGGTTCCGATCGCATCGCGGACCGCCTCCAGCGCAAAGGTCACACGGTCGGGGTGCTCCATTCGGACCGTAGCCAGCGCGAGCGCATCGAGGCGCTCGAAGGGTTCAAATCAGGCAAATTCGAAGTCCTCGTCGCGACCGACATCGCTGCGCGTGGCTTGGACATCGCGGGCGTCTCGCACGTGATCAACTACGATGTCCCTGAAAATGCTGAAGATTACGTGCACCGGATTGGCCGCACGGGCCGTGCGCAGGCCAGTGGTGATGCGTTCACGCTCGTCACTGAAGAAGATGTGCGCGACGCGCGTAGTATCGAGCGCTTTACCGGCATGGCGATCGAGCGGAAGAAAATCGAAGGCTTCCCTTACATTTACTCTGCCTTGTTCGATGAAAAGGCGCAGGCAGAAGTCGCGGCGGCGGCGGCCAAGCCGGTCAGCCGACTGCATCGCGGCATGCGGCGCTAAGACCGAGGCAATCTCAAGGCCGGCACAGTCCGGCCTTTTTTGTGTCCAGCCTAGCTAGCGCTCTAGATTACAATTGATTCATATTCCAAAGTGAGTATATGAATCGAAAGTGGAACTGATTAAAATATATGAATGCTTGTGCGACCGGACGCGGTTGCGGCTGCTCAATGTGCTAACACAAGGTCCGGTGTGCGTGTGTCACTTTCAAACGGTGCTCGACGAGCCGCAGGTGAAGATTTCCAAGCACTTGGCGTATTTGCGAAAACGCGGGCTGGTGAAGGGGAAGCGTCAGGGCAATTGGGTGATTTATGCCTTAACGGCAAAGCCCTCTCGGGAGTTGGCGGCTAATCTGGCGTGTTTGCAGGACTGTTCACGAACTCATTCGGTTTTTAAACATGATTTAGCGCGTTTAAATAAAATGGAAGCGTCGTGTGCCTGGGTGCGGGCCGGCGAGCTGGAGAAGGCACCGGGGCAATACCGTTGCGGCTGCTAGCGGACGCCAAGCCGAGACCTTTCTATATGAAGCATACGAAAATTGGCATCAACGGGTTCGGGCGAATCGGGCGGCTGACGCTGCGGGCGGCTTGGGCTTGGCCAGAGTTCGATTGGGCGTTGATCAATGATCCGAAAGGCGGCGCGGAGTGCGCGGCGCATTTGCTCACGTTCGATTCTGTGCAGGGCCGCTGGGCGCACGAAGCGAGGGGTTCAGGAGATGCCATTCATGTCGACGGTCGAAGCATCGTTTTTTCTAATAAGAGCAAGCCGGGTGAAGTGGACTGGGCCGCCCACGGCGTGGAGATCGTGCTGGAGTGCAGCGGAAAGTTTCGCACCCCTTCGGATCTTGCGGTGTATTTTGAGCGTGGAGTGAAAAAGGTGATTGTGGCGGCGCCGGTAAAGGGCGACGCGCTCAATATCGTGATGGGGGTGAACGACGGACTGTATGATCCGGCGAAGCATCGGTTAATCACCAACGCTTCTTGCACGACCAACTGCCTCGCGCCGATCGTGAAAGTGATGCATGAGGGAATCGGTATAGAGCACGGGGCGATCACGACCCTGCATGATGTGACGAATACCCAGACTTTGGTCGATGCGCCGCACAAGGACTTGCGGCGCGCGCGCGCCGCAGGAATGTCGCTCATACCGACGACCACCGGAAGCGCGACCGCTATTGGGATGATCTACCCCGAGTTGCTCGGTAAGTTGAACGGTCATGCGGTGCGGGTGCCGTTGCTCACGGGTTCACTGACGGATTGTGTATTTGAAATGAAGCGCGACACGACGGTGGAAGAAGTGAACCGTTTGCTGAAGGCGGCGAGCGAGAGGGGGCCGCTTAAAGGGATACTGGGCTACGAAGAGCGACCCTTGGTCTCGGTGGATTATAAGGGCTGTCCACTGTCTGCGACCGTTGATGCGCTTTCGACGATGGTCGTAAACAAACGGATGGTGAAAATCTACGCTTGGTATGACAACGAGTGGGGTTACTCGAACCGGATGGCTGAACTTATGCGCAAGGTGGCGAGGGCGCTTTAAAATAACGGGTGTTCTCGAGGGGCGCCCAACGCGTAATATGAATCTGCGGAATTACATCGTCGTCACGGCGGCTTACTGGGGGTTTACACTCACAGACGGGGCGCTGCGTATGCTCGTACTACTGCACTTTGCGCAGCAGGGCTACAGTGCGGTGCGCCTAGCTACCCTTTTTTTATTCTATGAATTTTTTGGCATCGTCACAAATCTTTTTGGCGGATGGCTGGCTAGTAGAGTGGGGCTGCGGGTGACGTTGCTCGCGGGCTTGGGTTTGCAGGTGGTGGCGTTGGGGATGCTCGCCGAACTTAACCCGTCTTGGACAGCGGGGCTCGCGCTCGGTTACGTGATGGCGGCGCAGGCGCTCTCCGGAATCGCGAAAGATCTCACAAAAATGAGCTCGAAGAGTGCGATCAAGGTGTTGGTTTCAGAGCGTGAAGCAACGCGGGGGGCGCTGTTCCGGTGGGTGGCGATTTTGACGGGTTCGAAGAACGCGCTGAAGGGCGTGGGGTTTTTTCTTGGCGGTATCCTTCTGAGCTTAGCGGGCTTTACAGGGGCGCTGTGGATGATGGCGGCGGGTCTCGTGGTGACCTTGACGGGGGCGTGGGTTGTGTTGCCAGCTGCGATGGGCAAGACAAAGCAGAAGTCGGGGTGGCGGGACTTGTTTGCGAAAAGCCAACCCGTTAACGTTCTCTCGGCCGCACGTTTTTTCTTATTTGGGGCACGCGACATCTGGTTTGTGGTGGGTGTGCCGGTTTTTTTAAGTGCTTCGCTTGGCTGGAGCGGGTCGCGGGTGGGGGCATTTATGGCGAGTTGGGTGATTGGCTATGGGGTGG
>RGAX01000179.1 GCA_009919985.1 Opitutaceae bacterium | reverse complement strand
CTGCGCTTCGGCGCCATCATCCTCGCTGCCGGAGCCTCCACGCGCCTCGGCTCACCGAAACAACTTCTCCTCCTCGACGGCCAAACTCTCGTCGTCCGCGCCGCCCAAGCCGCGCTCACCGCCGGCGCGTGGCCCGTCGTCGTCGTCCTCGGCGCCCACGCCGAAAAAATCCGCCCCACGCTCGCCCGCCTGCCCGTGCTCGCCGTCGAAAACTCCGCTTGGCCCGAGGGCATGGCCGCGTCCATCCGCACCGGCATCACGACGCTCGGCCAATTTTCTCGCACCCTCGACGCCACGCTCATCGCACTTTGCGATCAACCTGCCTTAGACGCCGCGGTGATCGCCCAACTCCTCACCGCCCAACGCGCCACGGGCCGCAGCATCGTCGCCTCGCGTTACGCCGGACGCCACGGCGCACCGGCATTATTGCTGCGCGAACATTTCGCCGCCCTCGCTGTGCTCACGGGTGAAGCCGGCGCGCGGGATCTGCTCAACGGTGACCCTGAGCACGTCACCGCTGTGGATTTACCCGCGCTCGCCCAAGATCTCGACACGCCCGCCGACGTCGCCGCGCTTCGCGCCCGAAGTTCTTGAGCGCGTTTACTTCTTTTTTGCGGCCGGCGTAGGAGCATCGCCTTCCCATTTTTTCGCCTCGTCGTACGCGGGATTAAGCGTGGGCCATTGCGCACCGACATTTTTTCGCCACGCATCCAGTTGAGCCCGCAACGCGGCGACGCGCTGCGGCTCAGCCAACGTGAGATCGTTTTTTTCCCCGAGATCGTTTTTCAAATCATAGAGCTCCACGCGGTCGTCCTCGAAATAGTGAATGAGCTTCCAATCGCCCGCACGCACCGCGCTGTAAGGCGTCGCACCGCCCGGATGATAATGCGGGTAATGCCAAAAAATCGCCGCGCGTTTTAATTTTTCCGCTCCTTTTAACAGCGGCACAATCGACTCGCCATCCACACCGGCCGCCGGTGCGCCCGTCGCCATCTCGAGCAACGTCGGGAAATAATCTACGCTCGTCACCGGCGCCGCGTGCACCGCGCCCGACTTAACCACACCCGGCCATTTCACCACCAGCGGCACGCGCACGCCGCCTTCGTAAGCCGAGCCTTTGCCGAGGCGCAGCGGATCGTTGCGCGTCGGACCGGGCCGCCAACCTTGCGCGCCCACGGTGCCACTCAAACCGCCATTATCACCCGTGAGCACGATGATGGTGTTTTCATCAAGTTTCAGCTCGGCGAGTTTTCGCATCACTTCGCCCACGCTGTCGTCGATACTTTCCACGAGGGCGGCGTACACGGCGTTGGTGTGGATAAATTTTCCGGCGGCGATTTTTTGTTTATATTTCTCGATGACCGCCGCTTTCCCCGCGAGCGGCGTGTGCACGGCGTAGTGCGGCAAATAGACGAAAAAAGGCCGGTCGCGATTCGCTTCCATAAACGCGCACGCGTCGCGCGTCAGCCGATCGGTGAGAAATTCACCGGGTCGCTCATTTTTAATATTAACGACGCCATAGGGCGGGAAATACGCACCGGGCTGGCCGCGATCACAACCACCCACATTGACGTCGAAACCCTGGTATTCCGGATAAAACTTCGGACCGCCCAGATGCCATTTCCCGAAAATCCCCGTCGCATAGCCGCGCGACTTCAACTCTTCCGCGATCGTTTTCTCCTCAAGCGGAAGCTGCAGTGTCCAATCCGGGATTTTGAGTTTCGCATACGGCCGGTTGTGGCCCGCGATCCAATCTGTGATGTGCAAACGCGCGGGATATTTTCCCGTGAGCAACGCCGCCCGCGTCGGCGAACACACCGTGCAGGCCGCGTAAGCTTGAGTAAATTTCATGCCTTGCGCCGCGAGTCGGTCGATGTGCGGCGTCTCATAAAGCGCGCTGCCAAAGCCTGCACCATCCGTCCAACCCCAGTCATCGATCAGAAAGAAAACGATATTCGGCGCCCGCGTCGCCGCCGCCTGCGCTGGCCCATTCAGGCTAATCCCAAAAAACAAAATCACACTCAATACACGAGCGAAGCGGAATAAGTTCAAGTTCATGAAAGCAAGTTTGCGGGAAAATAAAAAAATTAAGCGGGGCGCCAGCATGGGCGCACACGCATCCGACCGGTCGCAACGCAAAACTCCGTCTCCGTCTAAAACGAAGCGCGTTAAAGCTGCGCCTTCAACGCCTGCGCTTGAGCCAACGCCGTGGCGATATCCGCTGCGCGGACCGTGAAATGACCCATCTTGCGGCCAGGCCGAGGCTCGGCTTTGCCGTAAAGGTGCAACTTCGCGCGTGGTGCCGCGAGGATTGCCGGCCAGCGAGGTGCGCCAACGACTTTACCGTCGGCCCATTTCCAGGCGTCGCCCAAAATGTTTACCATCACGGTTGGCTCGCGTACGGCCGCAGCGCCCAAAGGCAACCCGCACACGGCGCGCACGTGTTGCTCAAACTGGCTGGTCTCGCCGCCATCGATCGACCAATGACCGCTGTTGTGTGGGCGCGGAGCGAGTTCGTTCACCACGAGTTCGCCGGTGGTAGTGAGAAACATTTCAACGGCGAGCAGGCCAACGACGTTAATTTTTTCTGCGATCCGCGCCGCCAACATTTCGGCCGCTTGCGCGACCACCGTCGACACGCGCGCAGGTACGATTGAAAAATCTAAAATGTGATGCGTATGGATATTTTCGGAAACCGGAAACGCTCGCGTCTCACCCGTTGTACTGCGCGCGACGATCACGGAAAGTTCGCAGGAAAATTCACACCACGCTTCGACGACGCAGCGCCGACCGCGGAAAATTGCCACCGCTTGTTCCAGGTCAACCGGTGTCGAAAGTTTCATCTGACCTTTACCGTCGTAGCCGAAGTCTGCCGTTTTCACGACGCACGGCAAACCTACCTGCGCAACAGCCGGCGCAATATCTCCGTCGAGCGCCTCAGCGTAGGCGACGTGCGGGAAACCGTTCGCCTTGAGCCAAGCTTTCTCGCGCTGGCGATTTTGCGTCGTGTGCAACACCTCGGCGCTTGGGTGCAAAGGCACCAGCGGCGCGATCACCGCCAGCGCCGCCGCCGGTATATTTTCAAATTCATACGTCACCACGTCCACGCCGCGTGCAAAATCCAGCAACGCATCCGCGTCCTGGTAGCTGGCGTTGACTTCGTGGTTTGCCACCGCACCCGCGGGACAATGAATCTGCGGCTCGTAAACGTGCACGCGATAACCGAGCGTCTGCGCGGCTTGCGCTAGCATCCGACCGAGTTGGCCGCCACCGAGTACGCCGATGGTTTTTCCAGGCGCGATCATGGCAGCTTGGCGCACAACACCTTCGAGGTCTGTGTCGTGCGAAATTTCTTCCATGCCTTCCGTGTCGCGGCATCACTTTGCGCGAGCAGCGAAGCGGCAAACAGGGCGGCGTTGCTCGCACCCGCTTTACCGATCGCAAACGTCGCCACCGGCACACCAGCGGGCATCTGCACAATCGATAGCAGCGAATCCATGCCCTTAAGCGCATGTGACTCTACCGGGACACCGAGCACGGGCAAGGTCGTGAGTGAGGCCGTCATACCGGGCAAATGCGCGGCGCCACCTGCGCCGGCGATGATGATTTTGAGGCCGCGCTTTTCGGCGTTCTCTGCGTAGTTCACCATTAATTTTGGTGTTCGGTGCGCCGACACGACGCGTTTCTCGTACGGCACGCCAAGCGATTCGAGTTGAGCGGCGGCGTGCTGCATCGTCTCCCAATCCGACGTGCTACCCATGATGATTCCGACGAGAGGTTTAACCATGAGGCCTAGCAAAGCGCCCGCCGCGCGCGCTTCAACGGCGAAAACTTTCAAGTTTCTCGACAAACAAGTTCGACGCCCGGTCCTTCTCGGACTCAACTAAAAATGCCCCTTCCGCTCCGCACGGCCAAGTCATTCGCCCATTTATGTCGCCCCTTCGTTTCATCGTCTTGCTTCCACGCGCCTGTGCGCTGCTTTTTTTGGCCGGTCAGGCTCTGTTTGCCGCCACACCCGCCACCACCGCAACGCGGCCCAATATCCTCTTTATTCTCACCGATGATCAGGGCTACGGCGACCTTTCCGCCCACGGCAATCCGATCCTAAAAACCCCGCACCTCGACGCGCTTCGCGCCCAGAGTGTGCGCTTCAACGATTTTCACGTCAGCCCCACCTGCGCCCCCACGCGCAGCGCACTCTACACCGGCCGCCACGAATTTAAAAACGGCATCACCCACACCATCTTAGAGCGTGAACGCCTCACCCTCGAGGCCACTACCCTCGCCCAAGTCCTGAAAAAAGCCGGCTACACCACCGGCATTTTTGGCAAGTGGCACCTCGGTGACGAGCCCGCCTATCAACCAGTCGCACGCGGCTACGATGAGAGCTACATCCACGGTGGCGGCGGCATCGGCCAAAGTTATCCCGGTTCCTGCGGTGACGCCCCCGGCAATACCTATTTCAACCCCACCCTCCTCCACAACGGCACCTTTGAAAAAACTAACGGCTACTGCACCGATCTTTTTTTCGCCCAAGCCGCGCGCTGGATCGAGTCCCGTAAAGACTCCGGCCAACCGTTCTTTGTCACTCTCACCACCAACGCCCCACATTCTCCTTACACTGCTCGCCCCGCCGACGCCGCGCTGTATCGCGATAAAGTCGGCAACGGCCCTGACGCCGCAGCCGTTGCCAACTTCTACGGCATGCTCCACAACATCGATGAAAACGTCGGCCGCCTCCTCGCCCAACTCGACGCTTGGGGACTCTCCGGCAACACGCTCGTCATTTTCATGAACGACAATGGCGGCACTGCCGGCACCAAGATTTTCAACGCCGGTATGCGTGCGCAAAAAGGCACACCCTGGCTCGGTGGCACCCGCGCAATGGCGTTCTGGCGCTGGCCCGAGCACTTCGCACCCGCGGACGTCGACGCCCTAACCGCTCACATCGATTTTTTTCCTACACTCGCCGAGATCGCCGGCGCGAAGCTTGATGAGCGCACGCGCGCCCAAGTCGAAGGCCGTAGCCTCCTGCCGTTACTTCAAAATCCAAAAACGCCGTGGGACGAGCGCACGCTCTTCACCCACGTTGGTCGCTGGCCCAAGCTCTCCGATCCCGCACTCGCTAAATTCAAAAACTGCTCCGTGCGCGAACCGCGTTGGCACCTCGTTTCGATCGAGGGTGGCCGCGCGCCCGCTTGGCAACTATTTGATCTCAGCACCGATCGCGGCGAACTCCGCAACGTCGCCGCACAACACCCTGACGTCGTCCAACGAATCGCTCGCAGCTACGATACATGGTGGGACTCAGTCCAACCTCAGCTCGTCAACGAAAACGTCATCGGTCCGCGCCTTAATCCGTTTGCCGAGCTCTATTGGAACCAATTCGGTGGCGGCCCCACGCCCGCGCAACTTCACACCATGGACCCGCATCGAAAAATGGAAGAGGGAGCGGCCAAAAAAAGTTAATCTTTTTAGGTAATTTTATCCTCCATGAGAAACTCCTGCCTCGCGCTCGCACTTTTTCTGAGCGCCTTTCTTCGTCTACCTGCAGCTCAAACCGCGTACCCGCCCGTGATACCGGGCGCCCGCGTAGAGATCTACAAAACCGTCGGCGACACCGCGCTCTCGCTCTATATTTTCGAACCCGACGGCCCCGCGCAAAAAAATCGCTCTGCCATCGTCTTCTTTTTTGGCGGCGGCTGGAACTCCGGCACGCCGGCCCAATTTGAACCGCAATGCCGCGCCCTCGCGGCGCGC
>RGAX01000178.1 GCA_009919985.1 Opitutaceae bacterium | reverse complement strand
CTCATTCCCGGCCAACCCAACGAGAGTCTCCTCATCACAGCCATCAGTTATAAAGACGAGGAACTCCAGATGCCCCCTAAGGGCAAAAAACTCACTGACGCCCAAATCGCCGACCTCACCGAATGGGTCCGCCGCGGAGCCCCTGATCCGCGCGTACCCGCAGCCACCAAACCCGGCGCCATAACCACCTACGGCGGCATCGGCAAAAACCATTGGGCATTCCAACCCGTCAAGAAACCCGCGCTCCCTGCTCCTGCCACCCCGGCCGACGCCACCTGGATCCAAAACCCAGTCGACACTTTCATTCTCGCGACCCTCCAAGATCACGGCCTCACCCCCAACCCCGCCGCCGATCGGCGCGCCCTTATCCGCCGCCTCTGCTTCGATCTCACCGGCCTCCCGCCCACCGCCGCGGAGATCAACGCCTTTATAGCCGACCCCGCGCCTGACGCTTACGCCCAACTCGTCGATCGCCTCCTCGCCTCCCCCTCCTACGGCGAACGTTGGGGCCGCTACTGGCTCGATGTCGCCCGCTACTCCGACACTAAAGGCGACGCCAAGGGCCGCGAGGACCTCCGTTACCCCAACGCCTGGACCTATCGCGACTACGTCATCGACGCCTTCAACCGCGATCTTCCCTACAACCAATTCATCGTTGAGCAACTCGCCGCCGATCGCCTACTCGCCGCGGCCATCAAGAAATCCAAAACTAAAAACCCCGACGCCGAGCCCCCGCTCGACCAACGCTCCCTCGCCGCCCTCGGTTTCCTTTCCCTTGGTAACAAATTCAACGGTGTCTCCCACGACATCATCAACGACCGCATCGACGTCACCAGCAAAGCCTTCCTTGGCCTCACCGTCTCCTGCGCGCGTTGCCACGACCACAAATTCGACCCCATTCCCACCAAAGATTACTACTCGCTCTACGGCGTCTTCGCCAATCTCAACGAACCCAAGTACGCCCGCGACCAACCCACCCTCTTTGCCAAAATCCCCAAAACGCCCGAGCTCCTCGATTACCTCGCTAAATCCGACGCCCTCAAACTCCAAGCCGACGACCTCGAAACCCGGTACGCCACCTTCCGAAAATCCCGCGAAAAAGATGCCGAGAAACGTAAAGAACTCGTTCGCGAAGAAACCCGCATCCAACGCGAAATCGGCGACCTTGACTCCAACCACCCGGGCTCGCCCGCCCGCGCCGCCGTCGTAACCGACATTACCCGTTCTCGTGATTACGCCGTTCTAATCCGCGGCGAAGCTCAAAACAAAGGCCCCATCGTCCCCCGTCGTTTCCTCGAAATTCTTTCACCCGATCCCAAGAAGCGCCCCGAATGGCACGAAGGCAGCGGCCGCCTCCCGCTCGCCCTCGCTATCGCCGACCCCAAAAACCCCATGACCGCGCGCGTCCTCGTCAACCGCGTTTGGCAACAACACTTCGGCACCGGTTTCGTTCCCACCCCCGACGACCTCGGCAACATGTCCGCCCCGCCCAGCCACCCCGAACTCCTCGACTACCTCGCGAGTCGCTTTGTCGAAGATGGTTGGTCCATCAAAAAACTTCACCGCCTCATCGTCCTCAGCGCTACCTACCAACAAAGCTCTGCCAACAACCCCAAGTACGCCGAGCAAGACCCCAACAATCGCTACCTCTGGCGCGCCCCCGTCCGCCGGCTCGATTTCGAGCAACTCCACGATTCACTCCTCGCCATCGCCGGCACCCTCGAGCCCAAACTCGGCGGCCGCTCGATCCCGATGGGCACCGAGGAATTTGCCACCCGGCGCGCCGTCTACACCTATATCGACCGGCGCAACCCACCTGAACTCCTCACACAGTTCGACTTCCCAAACCCCGATCTGCCCAGCGGTCGCCGTTACGAGACGATCGTCCCAGCCCAAGCCTTGTTTCTCATGAACAGCCCGCTCGTCGTCGAAACGGCCCGCCGTCTTACGCACCGCCCTGAATTTGCGGACCTTACAAGCGACCAAGAACGCGTCACCTCCCTGTACCTCGCCATCTACCAACGCCCGCCCAGCGAGCAAGAAATCGCCCTTGGCCTCCGCTACGTGAAAGCTAATCCCGCCGGCCTCGCCCTCGACCTCCCGCTCGCGCCCATCTCCGCTCGCGCCGAAGAATCCCGCAAACAACAACGCCAAACCCAACGCGCCGCCCAGATGGCCAGTATGAAAAAAGGCGGCATGGACAACCGGCCGCCCGGCGGCTTCGCGCTCAACGAAAATCGTGCCCCTCTCGACGCTTGGACCAAACTCGCCCACGCCCTCTTCCAGACCAACGAGGCGATATTCCTGAATTAACGCGCCTCGTCTCGGTGGGTCGCACCGACGGGGCCGAGGCAATCAGAGCTGCTTGTAGCCGATTTCTGCGACCGGCGGCGTCGGTTCGGGCGGCGTCAGTCCATGGGAGCGCATCACTTCGTGAAAGGCCGCGATTGTCTCAAACGAGGGTTTAAAATTCCCATAGCGATGCCCTTCCGCCACCAGCAACGGCGTCCAGCCGCGTTGGTTTTTTTGATTCCAGATTTCGATCTTCGCGCCTTTTGCGTCTAAAAATTTCACGACTTTCGGGAAGTTGGCGAAGCCTGCGCCGTGCATCGCCGTATCACCATTTTTTGAAACCGCATCGATGTCCGCGCCGAGCCCGAGCAGATAATTGCAGGCCGCCACCGCTTCCTCGTCGGTGCCGGCTTCTTCTTCGGCGGAACGCGTGCCAAGTCCGGCCGCCGCCATCAACGGAGTGCAACCGTCCACATTTGTGATCTTAGGATCGGCGCCGAGCTCGACGAGGAGTTTCATAAATGCGAGGTCCGCCGTGTCCGCCGCCAACATAAAGGGCGTGCAGCCTTTGCGGTTGATGCGGCCACCGCCGGAGGGGCCGCCGGTGAGACGCAGGTTCACATCGGCGCCATGAGCGACGAGCTTGCGGATGAGTTGCTCGCTGGTGACGTTGCCGTGGTCCTCAGGAATAGGATCACCTTCGTCCTCGCCAATGTCGGGTTTGCGAATCCACGCAAGAATATGCAACGGAGCGTAACCGGAGCGCAGGTCATTGGGAACGGCGCCGAGATCGAGGAGCACAGAAGCCACTTCAAAGTGGCCATTTTCCACGGCCAGCGTGAGCGCACTGTTGCCGCGCTTGGGCAGCTTGTTGCCAGTCTTAGTCGGAGCGGTGACCGCGTTGATGTCCAAGCCCGTTTTTAACAACACCCGCACAGTCTCGATGTGACCCGCACGAACCGCGAAGAGCAAGGCGTTGAGGCCGGTGGGAACCTGCGCCGTCACATCAGCCTTGGCGGCGATGAGCGCCGCGACCACGGCTGTATGCCCCTCGGCGGCGGCCCACATCAGGGCGGTTTGCCCGCTGGGCAGTTTGGCATCAACGACGGCCCCATGCGCGAGGAGTGAGGTCACGACCGAGATCCGACCCGTGCGCGCGGCGGTCATGAGGGGAGTTTCACCGCCGAGAAGAGCACGGTTAGCGTCGGCGCCGGCGGCAAGGAGCACGTCCACTGTAGCGGAGTCACCATTGGTACACGCGAGCGCGAGCGGGGTGACGCCGTAACGATTGGGCATATGCGCGGACGCCGGTTCCGCCGCGAGCAAGCGACGCACGAGCGCTAGATCCGCGGCTTGCACGGCGTTCAACATCGCCTCCGAGGCCTGCGCGCACGCTGCGCTCCAGACGAAGCCCGCCAAAACCGCGAGCAAGCTAAGCGAGCACCCAACGCGTGAGCCGGACAAACGGTGTGGAAGAGATTTTTGTTTCATCACGCGAGCCACCCTTCATACGCTAAGCGGGGTAAACAGATCGGTAATCTTGCCGGAGCTGTCGCCGAAGCGCTCGATGTTCACGCCCACTTTGTCGAGCAGCGTAAGATGTAGATTGGCGAGCGGCACGGGCTTGTCGTAGCGGATGTGTCGATCGCCCTTCATGCCGCCCGCCGCGCCACCGGCAACGAGGATTGGCAGGTTGGTGTGGTCGTGTACGTTGGGGTTTCCAATGCCGCTGCCGTAGAGCAGCAAAGAGTGATCCAAGAGTGTGCCGTTACCCTCGGGCGTGGCCTTCAGGCGCTCTAGAAAATAAGCAAAAAGCGAGACGTGGAAGGCGTTGATCTTGGCCATACGCGCGATTTTGTCTGGGTCGTTGCCGTGGTGGGAAAGCGGATGATGTGGGTCGGCGACGCCAGTCTCGACCGCGTAGGTACGGTTGCTCGTTTCTCGCGCCAGCTGGAAAGTCGTCACTCGGGTGATGTCGCCCTGCATGGCGAGGACTTGCAGATCAAACATGAGTTTGGCGTGCTCGGTGTAAGAGGATGGGACGCCTAGCGGACGCTCAAGATCGGGCGGGAGCGAGCTCTGGGCGACATCGGCTTCGGCTTTTTGGATGCGCCGTTCGACTTCGCGGACGGTGTCGAGATATTCGGCGATTTTGGCTCGGTCGGCCGGACCTAATTGCCGTTTCAGACTGGAAATATCCTCGGTAATCCAATCGAGCAAACTGGCGCGCTGACGGAGCGAGGCGCGACGCTCGACCAGGCTACCGCCTTCGCCAAATAAGCGCTCAAAGACGATGCGCGGATGCGCCTCAGAAGGAAGCGGAGTGGTCGGTGAGGACCAGGAAAGGTTATTTTGGTAAACACAGGCGTAGCCGTTGTCGCACTGGCCGGTGGTCTGAAGCATGTCCATCGAGAGTTCGAGGGAAGCGAGCTGAGTCTCGCGACCAAGTTGTCGCGCTGCGAGTTGGTCGGCGGTGGTGCCGAGATAGTAGTCGGAGCTTTCGGTGTGTTTGGCTTTGGCGGCGCTCAGGAACGAGGAGTTGGATGTGGCGTGCGAACCGGGGTAGGCGTTACGCAGTTCGAGATTGGTAAAAGCCGTGACGTGTTCGCGGTGAGGCGCGAGCGATGCTAGAATGGGCGAAAGCTCGCTTAATTTTCCATCGGTGCCGCGCGGCGTCCAGCGGGACTGGTCACAGCCCATCGGCATAAAAACATAACCGAGACGACGGACCGGTAGAGCCGCCGTCTTCGTCGCGGCCGTGGCTGCAGGAATCATCGCGTCGAGCAAAGGGAGCGACAACGCAGCTCCCATTCCACGCAGAAAAGTACGACGAGGCAGGGCTTTTTTGGAGACGAACGAGCTCATGGTTTAGGGGTACGACGCATCTGAAAGGGCGGACTGTTGACGATACCAAGAATAAGAGCGGAGAAACGAAAATTCTCCGCTTCGGCGCGACGCACGATCGCGCGGACGGCGGGAGCGTCGGACAACTCGACGCCGCGGCCGAGGGCGAAGGTAAGAAGTTTTTCTGTCAGCGTCGCCGCGAATAAATCCGGCCGCGAGAGGAGCGCCTGCTCCAGACCAGCGACACCTTCAAACTTCGAGCCATCCGGGAAGCCACCTGTTGCATCAACCGGAAGCCGCTCCTCGACCGTGCGCCAACGACCGACCGCATCGAGTTCCTGCTGCAACGCATCCCAATGCAGAAGCCCGGCATCAGGCTCACCAGCGTAAATCTGTTTGACTTCATGATCGAGTACCTCAAGAAACGTGGTGTGCTCGAAAAGTCGTTCGAGATGGAAAAGAGCCGGGGCCAGCAGCAGCTCTACAAGAGCCTTGAGACCCTGCTCCAGCCTGACAAGATCTCGCCGCTGCTGGCTGAACAGATGCGGCCCGACCAAAACGATCTCGTATTGATCCACGGGGTGGGTTCTGTCTGGCCATTCATGCGAGCCAGCGGTGTGCTCAACAGCCTGCACAAGCACACGGGCAAAACCCC
>RGAX01000177.1 GCA_009919985.1 Opitutaceae bacterium | reverse complement strand
ATTTCGCGCCAACGGGCCGCTGACCAATCTCGATGAATTTGCCGCTGCTTTCGGCGTGCCGGAGGGCGCAGCGATGCGTCGCGCTCGCGCTGAGCGCGTGAATATCTGGTAAAATTGGCTTAAGTTTTAAGCGCAAAAAAGCGCGGGCGATTTAGCCCGCGCTTTTTTGTTTCTGCCGTCGTTTCAGCGTGGGGCGTAAATTTTCTTCGCCAAGTTCGCTCCGAGTAGGCGGCGGAAGGTGGGAAGATCTTTCACGGCGCGCAGCGCGATGAGCTGGCTGGCGATGTTACCGACGGCGGTGCCTTCGATGGCAAACGATACGACTGGAATGCCTGCTGCGTTGGCGGTGGCTTGGCAAAGCAGGCGATTTTTAGAACCGCCGCCGACGATTAGAATGCGACGGAATTTCTTGCCCGCCATTTTCTCGAAGGCGCGCATCGCGTCGGCGTGGCCACGGCCGAGGGAGTCGCAGATGAGGCGCGTATAGGCGGCGAGAGTTTTCGGGGCGGAAAGTTTGCGGCGTTTTAGTTGAGCGTCGATGGCGGCTTTCATCGACTTGGGATTGGTGAAGGTGGGATCTGTGACGTCGAGGAGCGCGGCGGGCGCGGGGAGTTTCTCAGCGGCGTTGATGAGTGCGGCCCAGGCTTTGTCGTCGGCGGGACGCGAGGCGAAGTCCTTTAGGGTGCCTTCGAGAAGCCAGAGGCCGATAACGTTGGTGAGCGGGCGGTAGCGACCATCGCCGATGCGTTCGTTGGAGATACGTGCGGCATGTGCGTCTGCGCCGAGGACCGGGCGATCACTCTCGAAGCCGACGAGCGACCACGTGCCCGAGCTGAGGAATAGATCGGTGCCGTCGGGGTTGGCGGGCATCGCGTCGTAAGCGGCGGCAGTGTCGTGGCCGGGGACGGCGATAACCTGCGTGCCAGCGAGCTCAGGAAAGTTTTTGACTTGGCCGAGGCGGGTGCCGGAGAGGATCGGCTTGGTGAACCACTGCGGTGGTAGGCGAAAATGTTTCAGCGCGGCGCGCGACCAATCGGTGGAATGCACGTCTATGAGTTGCGTGGTGCTCGCGATGGTGAACTCGTTTTCCATGCGGCCCGAAAGGAGAAAATTAAAATAATCGGGCAAAAACAGGCAGCGCGTCGCCAGATCGGTGATCGCGGGACAGTTGGCGACAGTTTCCTCGAGCTGGAGCGAGGAATTGTAGAATACGTTGGGGATGCCGGTGGCTGCGTAGATGCGTTCGAGCGCGGCGCGGGTGTGAGCGAGGCGTTTGAGGCCGGGTTGGGTGCGGGCGTCGCGGTAAGCGTGAATCGGGAAGACGAGGCGACCGGTGTCGTTAACAAGGGCGAAGTCCACGCCCCAGACGTCGACACCGACGGAGGCGATTTTCGCGCCGCGGGGGAGGGCGGCGACAGCTTTGCGCAGGCCGGTCTGCGCTTCGTGCCAGAGCGTGCCGACATCCCAGTAATCGTGGCCAGCGAGCGTGCGGAAGGTATTGGGGAAGCGGTGAACTTCTTTGAGCGTGAGACGGTTTTTTGACCAAGCACCGAGAATGACGCGGCCACTGGTGGCGCCGAAATCGACGGCGGCGGTATAGATCGTGGGCATAGCGGAAGAGCGTGGAGGTTTAGACGAGCTGGAGGTTTTTCTCAGCTTGGTCGCTGTGGGCTTGGAAGAACGCGGCGTTTTCCGGAAGTTTAATGTCCACGTCGAAGGTTGGGATCATCTCTTTGAGGCGTGCACGGCCGGCGGGCGAGTTAACCAAGTCGGGAAAACATTTTTTAATGACCTCGAGCACAATGTGGACGCATACGGAGGCCCCGGGTGAAGCGCCAAGAAGCGCGGAGATCGTGCGCTCGGAATCAGTGATGACCTCAGTGCCGTAGTGGACGATGCCGGCCTCGCCGTCGGTTTTTTTGATCGCTTGGACGCGGATGCCGGCGTCGATGAGTTTCCAGTCGGAGGCTTGGGCTGCGGGATAAAAAATGTGCAGTACCGCCATACGATCGGCCATGCTTTGGGTGCCCTGTTGGACGAGGTAGCGCACGAGCGGCAGATTGCTCGCGCCAATTTTGAGCAGGGTGGTGAGATTGTGCAGGCGGACGGAGCCAGGAAGGTCCCAGATGCTGCCTTTGCGATGGAGGAACTTGGTCGTCCACGCGGCGAAGGGACCGAAGAGGAGCGTTTTTTTACCGTCAAGGATGCGGGAATCGAGGTGCGGCACGGCCATCGTGGGCGCGGCGTCGAGAGCTTGGCCGTAGACCTTGGCTTGGTGGCGTGTGACGATGGCTGGGTTTTCGCAGACTAGCCATTGGCCGCCGATAGGAAAACCGCCAAGCCCGCGCGCTTCAGGAATGCCAGATTTTTGGAGGAGATGCAGGCTGCCGCCACCGGCGCCGACGAAGACAAACTTCGCGCGATTGTAGCGCGTGGCGCCGGTGCCGAGATCACGGATACTCACGTCCCAGCCGCCGGTGGTTTTCTTGAGATCGGTGACGCGGTGGTGGCTGGCGATGCCGCAACCGGGTTGGCTTGCGAGCCAAGCGAAGAGTTTACCGGCGATGTTGCCGAAATTCACGTCGGTGCCTGAGTCCATTTTGGTCGCGGCAATGGGCACCTCGGCACGTTGCTCGGTGAGCAACGGAGCCCAGCGGCCGATGGTCGCGCGATCGGTCGTGTACTCCATCGACCGGAAAAAGTGGTGCGCCGCGAGGCCGGCGTGGCGAGCCTTGAGATAATTAACCTGATCCTGCCCGTGGACAAAGCTGAGGTGTTGGACTGGGTTGATGAACTCTTTGGGTTGATGGATCATGCCTTGAGCGACGGCATAGCTCCAGAACTGCTTCGAGTATTCGAACTGCTCAAAAATTTTGATCGCGTTGCTGACATTGACCGAGCCATCGGGTTCGCGGTTGGGCGTATAACTGAGCTCGCAGATGCCGGCGTGACCGGTGCCGGCGTTGTTCCAGCCGTTGGAGCTTTCCTGGGCGAGATCCTCGGTCACCTCGTAGACTTGGATCGTAAGGCTGGGATCGAGGCGTTTGAGCAGGGCGGCGAGGTTTGCGGACATGATGCCGCTTCCGACTAGAACAACGTCAGGGTTCTCGATGTGCGTAGAGTATTTCATGAAAAAGAGGTGCTTGAAACCTAGTTGGCGTACGAGGCGAGTGGCCAGTGCATACTCGCAAATAACGGCTCGCGGGTGAAGCAGACTCCGCCATCGTCGGCGCAACCCAATTACCCTATGGAATCCCAATCCGACCCGAAGTCTCACGAACCGTTTATTCTGCCCTCGGTCGTCATACGCGAGTTTACAGCGCGTGCGGTGATCACCGGCGTCATCCTGGGCACGATCTTTGGTGCGTCTTCGCTCTATCTCGTCTTGAAAGTCGGCATCACCGTGAGCGCCTCGATTCCCGTCGCGGTTATCTCACTAGCTTTATTTCGTATGATGTCGAAATTCGGCGTGCGCGACTCTACGATCTTGGAAAACAATATCACGCAGACAGCCGGTTCGGCGGGCGAGTCGATCGCGTTTGGCGTCGGTGTGACGATGCCGGCGATTTTAATTCTCGGTTTCGATCTCGAACTTACGCGCGTCATGTTGGTCGCCGTGCTCGGTGGCCTGCTCGGAATTCTCATGATGATCCCGCTCCGACGCGCGTTGATCGTCAAAGAACACGGGGTGTTGAAATATCCCGAAGGCACAGCCTGCGCGGCCGTGCTCAAAGCAGGCGCCAACGCCGAAGATCGCGCGCTCGCTTCACCTTCCGCCCAAGCCGAGATGAAGGCCGCCAAGGCTGCGGGACTCGGACAATCCCCCGGCGCGAAAATCATCTTTACCGGCTTCGGGCTTGGGCTGCTCTACAAGACGTTCAATATCGCTTTTAAAGGCTGGAAGGACGCGCCTGAAAAAGTCTTCGGCGCGCCACTCAAAGCCGGTTCCGTGAGTATGGAAATTTCGCCAGAGTTGCTCGGCGTCGGTTACATCATCGGGCCACGTGTGGCCTCGATTACTATGGCGGGCGGCGTGCTCGCTTATCTTGTGCTCATCCCCTTAATCAAATTTTTCGGTGATCACCTTAGCGCCCCGCTGGCGCCAGGTACGCAGTTGATTTCGGAAATGTCGCCGCATGCGATCCGCAGCGCCTACGTGCTTTATATTGGCGCTGGTGCCGTGGCGGCGGGCGGCATCATCAGTCTCTTTCGCGCGATGCCGACAATTCTTCACGGCGTAAAGGGCGGTCTCCACGATATCGGCCTGCTTAAGCGCGAGGACGCTGAGGCCGAAGCAGTCGGCAATCTGCGCACGGATCGCGACCTCTCCATGAAATTTGTCGGCGTTGGTTGCGTGTTGTTGCTCGCAGGTATCATGCTCGCGCCGTCCTTGCACATGAATTTGCTCGGCGCGCTGATGATTTTGGCGTTCGGATTCCTGTTTGTGACGGTGTCGTCGCGTATCACGGGCGAAGTCGGGTCGACTTCGAATCCCATTTCCGGCATGACCGTGGCGACATTGCTGCTCACGTGCTTGGTGTTTCTCCTCGTGGGCTGGACGGGCGGCACTTACTACGTGACCGCGTTGTCGGTGGGCGCGATCGTTTGTATCGCTTCCTCCAATGGAGGCACGACGTCGCAGGATTTAAAAACCGGATTCCTGCTTGGTGCCACGCCGAAGCTTATGCAGATCGCTATTCTCCTCGGCGCGCTGGGCTCGGCGATTTTCCTAGGCCCGATTTTGATGACCTTGAACAATACCGCGACGGTCTACGTTCCAGCGGCGAAAGTTGCTCCCGCGGGTCTCGTCACCGATTTGGCAAAACTGGAAAAGCGCGAGCCGCTCCACGGTCCGCAGGCGCGAGAGGATACGGCGACGTATTACGTGTGGCAAAAAACCGACACTAAGGGTGGACCCGCTGGTCGCTATCTAGTGAACGACGCGGGTAAGGCCGTGTGGCTGGTCGATCCCGGCATCAACGGTCAATTTACCGAGCGGCCCGATGGCTCGACGGTGCGAAAATTCGACGCGCCTAAAGCCACGCTCGTTTCTTATATCATCAAGGGCATCCTAGACCAGAAATTGCCGTGGGCGCTCGTGCTGCTTGGCGTAATGATCGCGGTCACATTGGAGTTATGCGGCGTGCCTTCGCTGGTGTTTGCGGTCGGTGTTTATCTACCTATTTCTTCCTCGGCCCCGCTCTTCGTCGGTGGCGCAATTCGCTGGCTCGTGGACCGCGCGATGCGGAAGAAGACCGGCTATGCGCAGATGAAAGAGGAAGAGTTTGTCGCTGAGACAGACAAGAGCCCCGGTGTGTTGCTGGCCTCGGGCTACATCGCGGGTGGCGCGATTGCGGGCATCGTGATCGCATTTCTCGCCGGCGTGCTCAGCGAGACGGATGCGAAGCTGCAGAAATGGGCGGAGACGAGCAATCCGTTCTTCGCTGGTTCTAATTCCGACTTGTTGTCGCTGGTGCCCTTCGCGTTGCTCACCGGATTTCTCTATTTAGTAGCGCGGGAGAAATTATTGCGAGTTCCGCCGCTGCGCGCGGAGTGACACCGCATTTTAAAAAACAAAATGCGTTCCCAGGCTCGGCGAACGCTGGAATTCTGTAAGGTATGCACTGCCCCATGAAATCACCTGTTCCTGTTTCAATTTTAACTTTTTTAGTTTTTGGCTTGGGCGGTGCGCTCTTCGCGGCCGAAAGCGTTTTGACGAATGCGCAGACGCTGGCGCCGGCGGAAAATTTTCCGCGTTTTATTGTGCCTGGACAGGAATCGGCGATGAATGCGCTCAATGC
>RGAX01000176.1 GCA_009919985.1 Opitutaceae bacterium | reverse complement strand
CGCTCGAGGGGTCGGTCAGCTGTGCATCCGGGCCACGGGATCGCCGCGGTCGATGATCGCCGCCTCCCCGTCCGCCAGCTGATGCAGCCGCTCGTGCACGGCTTCGGTCGGCGCGAAGCGACGACGTTGTTGAAAAGGCGCGGAGGCAATGATGCCGCGAATGAGCACGGATGGACGACCGCCCGAGGCTTCAAGTTGCGCGACGAGTTGGTCGATAGTTTCGGTGTCGGAATATTCCACGCCACGCCCGAGCGCATAGGTGAAGAGTTTTTCGCTCACGCAGCGATAAAAGTCCTGCCGCCGGTCGGTGGCGAGGATGCGTTTCAAGCCTCGGATATCGGTGAATTTTTCGCCGGTGATTAGCTGGCCGGCGGGCTCGATGGGGTGATTCATCTCGTTCGTACGCCACTGGCCGAGGGCGTTGAAATTTTCCAGGGCGAGCCCGAGGGGGTCCATGCGACTGTGACACGAAGCGCACAGTGGATTCGAGGCGTGGAGAGCCATGTTTTCGCGCAGCGTCATCTGGCGGAGTTTCTCGGGACTAGCGGCATCTTCAAGCGCCGGAATATTTGGAGGCGGAGGCGCGGGCGGCGTGCCGAGAATCGCGTCGAGGATGAAGACGCCGCGTTTCACGGGCGAGGTGCGGGTTGGATTTGAGGTGACGGCGAGCACAGTACCCTGCGTTAAAACCCCACCGCGCGGGCTATCAGGCGGGAGCGTGACCTTGCGCATCGCGCGGCCGGTCACACCAGATATGTCGTAGTGCTTGGCGAGTTCCTCATTAAGAAACGTGTAGTGATTATCAATAAGCTCGGTAAGCGGACGATCCTCGGCGAGCACGTGCGCAAACAGCATTTCGGTCTCTTCCTGCATCGCGGTGCGAAGGCTGCCGGTGAGTTGCGGGCCGGTTTTACCGGTTACTTCAGCACGAATTTTGCGCGCGGCCTCGAGCGCAGCGACGTCTTGGGGCGTACGGTTCACGTCGGGAATTTCGGAAATGCGACGGATGGTGGCGCGCGCTCTGTTGAACCCAGGCGAAGGCGGATGTTCCCGTAGGAAAATAGCGGGGGCGTCGATGCCGATAGTGGCAATATCCCTCGCCTGCAGCCATTGACCCGTGAAATTTTTCACCAACTCCGACGAACGCGGATGCGCCAGCAAACGCGTGATCTGCGTCGGCAACTCAGCGCGCAGGCGCTGGCTAGCGGCGAGACGGAAAAGTTCCTCATCGGGCATCGTGGACCAGAAAAAATACGAGAGTCGCGAGGCCAACGCGTACTCGTCGATAAGCGGATGCGCGTGACCAGCGCGCGGCGTTTCAACGTCTTCCTCGCGAAAAATAAAGCGCGGCGAAGCCAGCACGGCGACCATCGCCTGCGCGATGCCCGCTTCAAAGGTGCTGTTTTTTTCAGTGAAAACACTTTCAGCCAGCGTCACGAGCCGCGCCACGGTCGGAGCATCCACCGGCCGACGAAAGGCACGCGTCGCAAATTTGCCCAAGATTTCCGCGGCATACTTGCGGCGATCGGCGAGATCGGTCGGAGGCGCGTGCGGGAAAAAGCGGGCGTAGTCTTTGGACGCGACCCAGTACTCTTTCGCCATGGGCCCGCGCACGACCACGGCGTTGAGACGCAGGCGCAATTGGCGGACCTGAGGGCGCGCCTCGCCTTGCGGACGCAGCTCTACGGTCAATTCGTGGTCGCCGGCCGCCCACGTGCGATCAAAGACAAACTCCAAGGGCTTGCTGCCTTCGCGGCCCAACTCGCGCTCCAGTAACGTTTCCCCGTCAGCCTTCAGCGTAAGTTTGCTTTGGTTGAGATCGAACTCGTTTTCGACGTAGCGCTCGACGGCGCGCAAATCGAAGACGACTTGATAATCTCCCGCGTGAGGTGCCCGATATTTCGTATAAACCTGCGAAGTTTCGTAATAGGAGAGATCGATCGGCGCGGGCGGTGGGTTTAGGCGTGAACGCTCTGTCACCATAACCGGAGGCGCAGTCGCAGGGGCAGCGGTAAATTTTTGCCCCGGGATTGTAGCTTCGGCCACGACCCGGGATTGGGCTGGCAAGGCCTTGGTCGCAATGGTCTGCGCCATGTCTAGGTAACGCTCAAGCAGCAGCGGCGAAACCGTCAGCACATCGCCGATATTGTCGAAGCCATGGCCAGAATCGTCGGCGGGGAATTCCAGTTTCGTATCCACTTCTACGCCCGTAAGGTCACGGACGGTGTTGCGGTACTCGACCCGGTTAAGCCGGCGCAACGTCACGCGACCGGGATCGGGCTGCGCGGGATCGAGCTCGAATATCTGACGCTTAATCCACTGCGAGAGCTTGGCAGATTGCTCGGGAGGGAGGTGAGGCTCATCGACGGGCGGCATGATGCCAGCCCGGACGTTGCGCAGAGCACGTAGCCACAACTCGTGATCTTTGAGTTCTTTGACATTAGTAAATTCGTCAAGCGTGACGCTGCCCTTGGCGATGCCGCCGCCGTGGCAACCGTAGCAATATTCGTTGAGGACTGGTTGAATCTCTTTGGTAAAAAACTCCATCGCTGGCTCCGCGCCGCGCGAGAAGCACGACCAAACCACCAGCGCGACGAATGCAGCGCAGCGGGCGAAAACTAACTGACGATTGCAACGGGGTGACAGCACAAGCGGAATATAATCCGATTAAGGTCTGAAGAAATTACGAAAAAGCAAAGCGTGGTTACGCGATTAGGAAAGACGCATCGGTGCCGAGAAAGATACCGGTCGTTTGAGCATAAAAAAACCTCCGGAGCAGGGGTAACTTAGCTCTAAATTATTAAACCGCGAATGCGCTCAGAACGTGAACGTGTTACTAAGCGACCACTGCTTAGGTTGAGGGATGCGCGCGGAGGCGACTTGGCCGTTGGGTTGGGCGGTGACTGCGATGAGATCATCGTCGCCGAAGACGTCGCGGATATTGAGTTGGATAGACCAGCCAATCTTGCCGTTGCGGAACTTGCGCGCGTAGCGGAGCCAAGCGTCGCAGTTGAGTTGTTCACTCCCGTAGAACGGTTGATTCACATCGGAAACCCAAACGCCGATGGTATTTTTCTTCACGCCGTAGCCGATGGCGACGCGATCTTGCCAGCGGGCGGCGCCGCCAATGCTGAAGCCCTTGAGCGGGCCAGAAACGAAATCGTAATTCGTTACGGCGTTGAAGCGCCACTCCGTAATTGACGCGTTGGGCTTCCTGCATCGCGGCGTTGAAGGTGATACGCCAATTGCGAGCGGGGTTATACGTGCCTTCAAATTCCCAACCTTCGGAGGTGGTGTCGGAAATGTTGCCGACATTCGGCGGCCGCGTGGCGCTCCAATTGCCACCACCGGCGGCTTGGGTGAAAGCCCAAGAACTAACGAGCATCGGATCAACGGGGCGAAGCCACTCAGCAGCGGTGCGTTGGGTGAACCATAAGTTGCGCGCGGTGGTCTCGGCGGCGGTGAGCGCGGGGTTAGCGTTGCCGGCTTGGGCCGCAGCGGTGAGCGACGCGCGGAGCGGGAGGTAGCGCGGATCGCTCGGGGCGAAGCCGAACCATTTATTGATAAGCACCTCGCTGGTGTTGGAGCCGCGCAGGCCGTTCATGGCGCGCGTGACGTCGTTGCCCGGCCAGAAGGTGTTATAGAACGTGCTAACGTCGTTGGCTTGCGTGGTTTTGTATTTCACGACGCGGAGGACAAATTTCTGATCGGCAAACGAGAGCGTAAGGCCGGCGTCTTTGGTGGAACCGGCGGGCGGACTGAAGGGCCGACCATAAACATCGGCGACAGTGGATGACGGGCGGAAGTTTTCCGATTCATTGTAAGAAAGACTCACGTCCATGCCGAGGGGGAGACGCTTTTTAATGTAATCGGGCGAGTGGCCGACGACGCTCCAGCTCACCGTCTGGTCTTTGGCGTAAATATTGGGCGAGGCGGGATAAACCCAGGAGGCGGCATAAGGATCGACTTGATTGGTCGCCGCGACGCGGACCGGAGCGCTAGGATCATAGAGCGAGAATTCATCCTGCCGCCAGCCGACGAGACCGACGACTTTGCGGTTCAGAAAATAACTCTGCCAGATGGCGGAGTAACTCTTAGTTTTGTTGAGCGAACGAGAGGCGTTGGAATAAAGTTTATCAAGTCCGCTATCCGGGCCGATGACGGTCACGGGGGCGTTAGGCACCCAGACGTTAGTGCGGTTATCGAAGAGCAACGCGGTACCGCTAGTCTGCGGGACGTGCGGCGCAGTGAGGCCTTGGATACCGGCACCAGCCGCGGACGTACGATTGGCCATCGAGGGCCCGAGGTAGTGGATCGCGGCGTAATCCGGATAAGTCAGCGCCGTGGGGTTGTTGGCGTAGACGTTGAGATCAGTCGTGTACGAGTAGCCTTGATAGCTTCGGAAAAAACTTGAGCTCTCGAGGTCGCTGTAAACACCCGTGACTGTATGCTTGCCGAAGTGGCGGAAGAGTCCGGATTTCTGCGTAAGATCGAGCGTGGCGTAGGTCGTCGCGCGAAAGGCCTTACGACGGTTTTCAGTAAAATTGTTACCGATGGAATCTGAGGCAAAATAAGGCCGACCGAAGTTGGGGTTGGTGGCGCCGTTAACGAGCTTGCTCTGCATATCGACGTGGATCGTGGCAGCGTCGAAGCCGATGATGCTGGTGTTGGCCTTATTTTGTTTTTGTTCGTCGTAGGCGACCTCGAAGCCGAGCGCGTCTTTAAAAAACGTCTGGCGGAAGCTGGCGTTGAAGGCGTTGAAATCGGCAGCTTCGCGCTTGTTCGGGCCATCGAGCAGCGTGTTGTAAAAATCGAAAACCGCAGGATCGCGGATTTCCTGGTACTTCCAAAGGCCAGCGTAGGCTTGGCCAGCGGGCGCGAATTGTTGGTTGAGGAAAAAGAGCGGGTTATTGCCCTGCGTGGTGTAGTTGCCGACGCCAAACCATTGGGTGAAGGGATTACCGCCGCGGCTGAGCATGAACGCGGGCGTGCCGGGGCCGCCCATGACGGCGGAGTTGGGATCGGTGAACACACCACCGACCTGTCCAAACCAACGTCCCGCCGAGCCGAGATGCGCGGCGAGCTGCGGATTATTGGTGACCGTCGTGGGCTGACTAGCGTCGATCGCGACTTTGTTCAACACATTGAACCAGACCGAGAGTCCATCTTGCGGTGGCGTGGGCCGAGGGCGATTGGCGGAGATGTCGCCGTTTTCGTAGCTGACGTTGAGCTGCGTGAATCCATCGCGGAACAACCGTGGCTCCCAGCGCAGCGCGGCGTAGAGCCGGCGGTCGTCTTCGAAGGCGGGCTTTTGGCGAAATTTTTTGTCGTCGTTGAGGCCGATGATGCGGATACCGAGGCGGTCTTTGATGATCGACTGGTTCACATCGAGCACTTCGCGGTGCGAATCGTAGCGACTGTACGTCTGCTGAAACGTAATGCCGTTTTTGCGGAGGTTGGGGACTTTAAGCTGGTTGTTGATGATGCCCGCGGGACTGCCGAGGCCGAAGAGGATGGCGTTGGCGCCGCGCGATATGTCGACGCGTTCAGTGTTGTAGGAATCCAGGCCGATATCGGTAGGGAAAAAATCGCGCGTCAGATCGGCGCCGCTGAGACCGCGGACACGCGTGGAGACGTTGGGGCTTTGGAGGTTACCCTCTGCGTTGGAGAAATTGTTACCGGTGCTTACGCCCGAGTAATTGCCGCCGAGGCCCGAGGCTTCGGTGCCGGTCGTGTACACGAGGATGTCTTTGGTGTTAGTCGAGCCGGTGTCGGCGAGGAACTGGGCATTGACGACACTGATGGCGGCGCCGACGTCGCGGAGCTCGGTGCGCAAGCGCGTGCCGGCGA
>RGAX01000175.1 GCA_009919985.1 Opitutaceae bacterium | reverse complement strand
GCTTGCCTTCACCAGCCTCGCCCTGCGCGCGCAGGCGCCCGTCGCCACGACCCCGGCGCCCGCCGCGCCATTACCCGATGTTGTCCCACTGAATCTTTTCAGTGTGCCTGAGGGTTTTGAAGTCACCCTCTGGGCCAAGACTCCCATGGTGCGCAACCCCACTAACATGGATATCGATGCGCAAGGCCGCATCTGGATCACCGAGGGCGTCAACTACCGTAAACACGAGGGTCGCGACAAACTTGGCGACCGCATCACCGTCCTGACCGACACCAACGGCGACGGACGCGCCGATGCCACCCACACTTTCGTCCAGGAGCCCGGACTCGTCGCCCCGCTTGGCATGTCCGTCATCGACAACCGCATCTTCGTCTCCAACGCGCCCGACCTCATCGTATACACCGACGTGGACCGCGACGGAAAATTCAACCCTGCCATCGATAAGCGTGACGTGCTCCTCACCGGCTTTAACGGCCGCAACCACGACCACTCGCTGCACTCCGTCACGTTCGGCCCTGACGGCCTGCTTTATTTCTCCCAAGGCAACTGCGGCGCGATGTTCACCGATCGCTCCGGCCAGACTTTCCGCGTCGGCAGCCCCTACGACCCCGTTAACAGCGGCGGTGCCGGCGCCGTCTTCGGTTGGCGTCCACCTGAGATCGCCGGCGCGAAGAGCGACGACGGCCACGTTTACGTGGGCGGCTTTACCGTCCGCATGCAGCCCGACGGCACTAAGGTAGAAATCATCGGCCAAAACTACCGCAACAGCTATGAGCAGACGATCACCTCCTTTGGCGACGTGTTCCAAAACGACAACGACGATCCGCCCGCGTGCCGCACCACCTTCCTCATCGAATACGGTAACCTTGGCTTCGCCTCCCGCGACGGCAAAAGAACCTGGAACGCCGACAAACGCCCCGGCCAAAACGTCCCCACCGCCGAGTGGCGCCAAGATGATCCGTTCACCATTCCTTCGGGCGATGTCTACGGCGGCGGCTCACCCACCGGCATTGTCAGCTACGAAGGCGACGCCTTTGGTGAAAAATGGCGCGGCGCACTTTTCAGCTGCGAACCCGGCCGCAATACCGTTTTTGGTTACTTTCCAAAAACGCAAGGCGCCGGCTACGCGCTCGACCGTTTTGATTTCGTGACCACCAACGTCGAAAAAAAATTCGAAGGCGTAGACTTTAAAGGCGGCGCCAACTCCATCACCGGCGAAGTGAAAACGCTGTTCCGCCCCTCCGATGTCACCGTCGGTCCCGATGGCGCGATCTACGTAGCCGATTGGTTCGACCCCCGCGTCGGCGGGCACCAAGATCTCGACGAACAGACCGTCGGCGCCATCTACCGCATCGCGCCCAAGGGCTTCAAATCGGTTATCCCGAAGTTCGATCTTAACACCACCGAAGGCCAGATCACCGCGCTGAAGAGCCCAACGATCAACGTCCGCGCCTCCGGATTTATCCGCCTCAAGGCCCAAGGTGCCGCCGCTGTGCCCGCGGTCACCGCGCTGCTTAATGACACCAATCCTTTCATTCGCGCCCGCGCCATTTACCTGCTCGCGCAACTCGGCGCTAGCGGTGTCGCTACGGTAGAAAAACAACTCGCTTCCGCCGACGCCCAGACGCGCGTCGTCGCCTACCGAGCCCTCCGCCGCGCCGGCCAACCCTACCTCGCCCACGCCACCAAACTCGCCACCGACGCCTCCGCTGCCGTGCGCCGCGAAGTCGCCACCTCGCTCCGCGATGTACCTTTCGCCGCCGCGCGCGATATCCTCCTCAGCCTCGCTCGCGGTTACGACGGCTCAGACCGCTCCTACCTCGCCGCCTGGGGCATAGGCGCCACCGACAAAGAAGCCGATCTTTACGCTGCTATGGCCGCCGCGCAGACCGAAAAAGATCCGCTCAAATGGACCCCCGCTTACGCCCAACTGGTTTGGCGCCTGACCCCCGCCGACGCCGCGCCCGCCTTCGCCGCTCGCGCCGCCGCCGCCACCTTGTCCGATGAAGACCGCCTCGCCGCGACCACCGCCCTCGGCTACATACCGACCAAGACCGCTGCCTTTGCCGTCGTCGACCTCGCTCAAAAAGCCACTGGCAAAGTCCAGACCGCCGCCCTCTGGTGGACGCTCAATTACAAAGACTCGCGTTGGGCCGCCCACGGCATCAACGCCGAACTCAAAACCCGCGGCCTCTACGATCCGGAGAAAGTTAAAATCACCGCCAGCGTCATCGAGCCCCAGCCCCCCACCAAGCTGCCTAGCGTCGCCCAGCTCGCCCTGCTCAAAGGCGACGCCACCCGTGGCGCCGGCCTATCCGCTAGCTGCCTGATGTGCCATCGTATCGGAGATCAAGGCGCCGAATACGCACCCAACCTAAATGGCTTTGCCAACCGCCAAACCACCGAAGTCGTCATCAACTCCATCGTTAATCCCTCGAGCGACATCGCTCATGGCTACGAGGGCACTGAGTACCTCCTCAAAGACGGCACCATTATCCACGGCCTAGCTCTCACCTCCGGCGACCCCGCGGTCGTTCAAACCATGGGTGGCGCTACACAGATGATTCCGGCAGAAAAAATTAAATCCCGCAAACGTCTCACCCGCTCGCTGATGATGAGCGCCGAACAACTCGGCCTCGGCGCCCAAGAAGTTGCCGACGTCGTCGCTTACTTGAAAACCCAGTAATTTGGATTATTTAGCGGAATCGCCCACGGGCTTACCGTTTCCCTCCAGCCCCGACCACAAGTCGGGGCTTTTTAATGCACCAAACTCAACCATCGAGCATCTCCGCGTTCGCTTTTTAAATTACGTTCGCTACACCAAGCCCCGTTCGCCGTCACAACGCTAACTCGCCGTGAGCTCCACTTTTTTTCGCCTACTCTTTGCCGCACTCCTCCTGCCACTGGGCGCCACCCTAGCCGCGAGCACGCCGTCCGCACCACCAGAAGGGTTCACCGCCAAAGAACTCGCCCAAGGCCACACCGACAGCGCCCTGCTCGCCTTACCCCGTGCCCTCCATCGCGTCGGTGCCGATGCCGCCGAGAACCTTGAAGGTCGTCGCCTTATCCGGAAATTTTCCCGTTTTAACGACCTTCGCGTCCTCGCGCCTGCGGCCGGCGAAACCACCACCGAAGCCATCACGCGCCTCCGTGCCACCGGCCGCTACGAATTCGTTGAACCCGATTACCTGCTTCACGTCGACGCCACCCCCAACGACGCCCGCTTCGCCAGCCAGTGGGCCCTCGCTAACACGGGCCAATCCAACGGCGTCATCGGCGCCGATATCTCTGCTCTCGCCGCTTGGGACACCCTCACCGACGCGTCCTCCGTCATCGTCGCAGTCATCGATTCCGGCGCCCGACTCACCCACGCCGATCTCGCCCCTAATCTTTGGCGCAACCCCGCCCCCACCACCATAGGTGACCTCAACGGTATGCGCGCCACCAGCGCCCGTGGCACGATAACTAGCGGCGACCCCACCGACGACGAAGGCCACGGCTCCCACGTCGCCGGCATCATCGGAGCTGTCGGCAATAACGGCACTGCCGGCGCCGGCCTCACCGGCGTCGCATGGAAAGTGCAGATCATGCCGCTCAAGTTTATCACCTCCTCCGGTACCGGTGCCACCTCCGATGCCGTCGCCTGCATCGACTACGCCATCGCTCACGGTGCCTCCATCATCAACGCCTCCTACGGCGAATCCGCTGGCAACTTCTCGCAATCCCAATACCTCGCCATCCGCCGCGCCCGCGATGCAGGTCTTATCTTCGTCGCTGCCGCCGGCAACGAAGCCACCAACCTCGACCTCTCTCCTCACTACCCCGCCAGCTACAACCTCGACAACGTAATCGCCATCGGCGCCTCTGCCCGCCGCGACGAAGCCGCCGCCTATTCCAACTACGGCGCCACGGTCGAACTCTTCGCCCCCGGCTCCGAAATCCTCTCCCTCGGTTACACCTCCGACACCGCCTCCGCCACACTCAGCGGCACCTCCATGGCTGCGCCCCACATCACCGGCGCCCTCGCGCTTCTCAAAGCCCGCTTCCCCGCCGATTCCCCCCGACAACTCATTAACCGCCTCCTGCGTTCCGTGGACCGCCCCGCCACTCTCTCCGGCAAATCCCAGACCAACGGCCGACTCAACCTCGCCCGCGCCCTCACCTCCACCGACAACCGCCCGTTCAACGACGACTTCGCTTCCCGCGCCGTCCTTACCTCCGACAACATCACCTCCCGCGCCGCCAATTCCGGCGCCACCCGTGAGACCGACGAACCCTTCCCCGCCGGCCTCGCCAATGGCGCCGGCTCCCTTTGGTGGCAATGGTCCACGAGCGTCGGTGGCACCGTCTCTATCAGCACCACGGCCGATACCACCTACGACACCGTCCTTGCCGTCTACACCGGCACCACCCTCGCCACGCTCACTCCTATCGCCGCCAATGACGACGCCCCCGGCGGCACTGGCACCAACAGCCGCGTAACTTTTACCGCGATACCCGGCGTAAATTACCAAATCGCCATCGAAGGCAAAAACGGGGCCACCGGCTTCGCCGTCCTCGACATCGCCACTATCCCCGTAAACGACGCCTTCGCCAACGCCCTCACCCTCACCGGTCCCACTGCCCTCATTGTCACCACCAACAAAGGCGCCTCCCGCGAAGCGGGCGAACCCCGTATCCTCAACAACGCCGGCGGCACTTCCCTTTGGTATCAATGGAGCGCACCTACCACCGGCCGGTACCAATTCGCCGTTTACAGCAACGACGTCGACCCCTTCCTCGCCGTCTACACCGGCTCCACGCTCTCCAACCTCACCCTCGTAGCCGCCAACGACAGCGACCGCTCCGACTCCGCTAATACCTCTGCCCTCGTCACCGTTGAAGCCACCGCCGGGATCACCTACCGCATCGCCATCGACGCCAAATCCGGCGCAGGCGCCCTCACCCTTACCCTTAACGACACCCTCTGGCAGGCCGCCGCCACCGACAGCATCACCCCTTCACCTACCGTCGCCCCCGACGGCACCGTGTATGCCGGTAGCGCCGATAAAATCCTCTACGCCTTCAACCCCGACGGTTCCCAAAAATGGGCCTACCTCACCAGCGGCACCCTCGATAGCGCCTCCGCCGCCCTCGGTGCCGACGGCACCCTCTACGTCGGCTCCAACGACAGCATCGTCTACGCCCTCAAACCGGATGGCACCCTGCTGTGGTCGCAGTCCCTCGATGCCACCACCCGCCCCGGCGCCTCCAACTCGATCGCCATTGCCGCCGACGGCACCCTCTACCTCAAAGCCTCTGACGGCTACGTTTACGCCCTCAACCCCACCGACGGCTCCCGCAAATGGCGCGCTTACATTAACGCCCCCGATGGCTCGCACTACGGCAGCCCCAGCATCGCAGCCGATGGCACCATTTACTGCGGCTCCTCTGACAATAGCCTCTACGCCCTCAATGCCGACGGCTCCAAAAAATGGACCTTCACCCCCGCCACCGCCGACGGCGGCATCTATTCCCCGCCCGGAATCGACGCCACCGGTAACCTCTATTTCACCACCCTCACCGGCGCCATCTACTCGGTCAGTGCCACCGGCACCCAGCGCTGGCGTTTCACCTCCGGCGGCAACTGTTCGTCTTCCCCTGCCCTGAGCGCCGACGGCGCCACGCTTTACTACGGCGGCTACGATAAAAAACTTTATGCCCTCGCCACCGCCAACGGCGCCCTCCGCTGGACCGCCCCACTCGGCGATGAGGTCCGTGCGAGCTCCCCCGCCATCGATGCCAACGGCGTCGTCTATATCGGCTGCTACGACAAAAAACTCTACGCCATCAACCCCGATGGCTCCCTTA
>RGAX01000174.1 GCA_009919985.1 Opitutaceae bacterium | reverse complement strand
GCCGCCGGTAGCGAGAAGTCGGATGCGGGGGAGGGGCGTGGCGGCGGGCGGCATGAGAAGAGTACGGGTGGTCAACTAGGGCTGGGCGCCCGTGGTGATCCAGTCGGCGATGAGCTTGATCTCGGCCGCACTGAGAGCGGGTTTGCCGTCAGTGGGCATGAATTCTTCGTCGTCGGTTGGGAGGGTGATGCGTCGGTAGAGGTCGCTCTTTTCAAGGGAACCGGCGACGATCGGTGGTCCGCTGTCGCCGCCCTGCATGAGGAGCGCGTACGTATCCATGCGGAGGTTACCCTTGTGCTTGGAGGGTTTATGGCAGGCGACACAGTGTTTCTCGAGGATCGGTGCGATCTGGGTGGCAAACAGCGAGGTGCCGGTCGCCTTGGCGGCGGGCGGCGGAGCGAGAGGCACGCCGAGAAATTTACGCAGACCGGCCGGCATGTGCTTGGTGAGGTAATCCTCACCGTGCGTGATGATGCTACCTTGGTGGCTGGTCCACGCCATCGCTCCGACGCTCGCCAATAGCAGCGGAATATAACTGAGGCGGATAAGGACCAGACCTTCGCGTGATTTATAAACCTGGCGAAACGCGACCAACACGAGGCACGCGCTGCTCGTGGCGATGCCGCCCCAAAGGTGGTTCATGACCGTCTCGCCTTGATAGCCACCGCTCCACGCAAGTAACCAGCCGGCGACGGTGGCAACGAGCGCACCGATGGTGGCCAGGCCTAGGACAAAGCCAGCAGATTTTTGTAAATGCGACCAAATCGAGACCAGTCCCAGCACTTCAAACATCGGGACAAGTACCAGTAGCCCGATGGGTAGGTGCACGATGGCGGGGTGGAGTCGGCCGAAAAACTGCGCGATGGAGGCGCGCTCCACGCCATCGGGCGGCAGTACAAACGGCAGGGCGGCGAGTACGCCGATAAGGATCAGCCCACAGACATAAGGCGTCAGGCTGCGGGATTGGTTTTCTTCGGACATGGTGGAAGTTACGGGTTCACCGAGGTTCGGGATTGAAATAGGCGCGAATTCTCCGCGCAATCGAGTTTCTTGTCCAACCCCGACGATACTGTTTTTTTGCGTTACCTAGCCATACTGGCTTGCACGGCTGCCGTAGCGTTGCGCGCCCAGACGGCTCCGGCGCTCACGGTTCCACCCGCGACGGCGACGCCCGCTGCGGCGACCGATACGCGGCGTCCGTTGGGGGCGGTGATTGCGTTGCCTTTACCCGGTGGACCCCCGGCTGCAGATAAGCCGATCCAACTCGGAGCCCTGCGCGTATCCGGTGATGTGTTTGATGAGACCATGGACCCCACCGGCATGGATGCACCCGAGGCTGAGCGCTCGGAGTCACCCTTTTCCAACGACCTGATCATGGCGGAGACCGCCGATGATAACTTACTCGACGACATCGGCGCGGAGTTGTCGGCGATTAATTCGGTGCCCGCGATGGATGCTGCGGCGGGGGTGAATCGCGTCAACTTGAAGGGCTTCCCTACGCCGCGCCAGCGCAACGGTTTCACGCAGATCGGCATGCCTGAGATTCTCAACACCAGCGGCTCCGAATCAATCATGGGCCCGCTCACTCCGGTCGTGGGCCGCGCCGCACCTGGTGGTATCCACAACACCCTCACCGCCCGGCCCCGCGGGCGAAAATATTCACGATTAGATTTTGCGATGACTAGCCACGCAACGCAGAGCGCCAGCGGAGAATATACCGGGCAACTCGTCCCGAAACGCTCCTGGGATCGCGTCGCGCTGTCGTGGGACCAAAAAAGCGGCCCCGAGCCCTACACCTACAGCCGGCATCGCGCTTACGACGGCGCCATCATCTGGAAATTTAACCGCGCGTGGAGTTCGATGCTCCAATTCGACTACGACGAACGCGCCAGTAACGCCGCCTCCGGCATCCTTGAATATCGACCTACAGCCTCCGCCAAAATCGTCGAACCTTACCGGCCTCTAGCTTATTTTAACCTCTACGGCCCCAACGCCGGTTTTCGCAAACGCACCGCCAGCATGGTCATCCAGGTCGAGGGTCAACTCGCGCGTCACGTGAGCGTGCGCGCGAGCGTGCAGGCCCTGCAACGCAGCCTCGATCAAGACTCGTGGACCTCGGGCCAGTATTTGCTGGATACAAAAAAAATCGGCGGCACGCGCGAGCCCCAACATACCGAGCAACCTTTCAGCGGCTGGACGGGCCAAGTCGATATGACCACGCGTTTTCATTTCTGGCGCGCCGATCACAAGATCACCCTCGCAGTCGACAGCACGCAGACCGATTACGAACGCGTCCAACGCGCCTTGACCACGGCCGACCGCGCCGCGCAACCGCTCGACATCCGTGTCTTCGATCCCGCCGCGCCTAACTACGAGCGCCCCGCGTATTCGACTGCGCGTTATGCTCGTTTCATCACCAACCGTGCCGAGCTTAACACGTACTCAGGAATTTTTATTAGCGACCGTACCGCCTTCATGAAAGGTCGACTCGTGATGACCGCCGGCGTGCGCAAAGATTTTGTCACTATCGATGTCACCGACCGCCGCGTCGGCGCCGCCTTGCCGCACGTGCACGACAAGACGGGTGAAATCTCCAGTCACCTGGGTGCGAATTACATCCTCGTACCGGGTCGTATACTCGGGTTTGCCAACGTGAGCACGGCCTTTGAGCCCTCATCGCGGGTCGATGCGCGTACCGGTCGCGTGCAAGGTAACGAGACAACCCTCGGCTACGAACTCGGCGCCAAAGGGCTTTTTTTCCAACGCCGCCTCGCACTCATCGGGATGGGTTTTGCGTATTTTAACCAAAATATCTCACGGCGTAACCCCCGTTACGACGACCCAATTTTTGATGCCAATCAGACCCAGCCGCAGCTGGTCGCCGCGGGTGAAGAACGTTTCACGGGCGGCGCGTTGGAAGGCCGCTTTAAAGTTTCTGAAGCCTGCTCTTTCAGCGGACGTCTCACTTACAACCAGGCGCTCACGACACGTTCGCCGGATTTGCCCGAGGAGATCGGCCGGGCGCTGACGCGTTTCCCGCGACTCACCGGTAGCCTAAGTGGGCGCTACGCGTTTGGCACAGAAGGCAAGAAAGCGGGTCTAAGTATGGGTACGGCGCTCACCCACGTGAGCAGCACGGTGGCCAGTTACGAGACGGCCACGCACGCGTATCAACAGTACCCCAGCTACACCTTGGCGAGTCTTAGCCTGAGTTACCGGATGAAAATAGGTAACTACAACCACGGCATCACGGTGAGCGTGCGCAACGCGCTCGACCGCGACCTGCTCGCGCAGGTGGCCCGCGTCGGCGCCGGCCGCGAGTTCGCACTTAATTACGGCGTGGGTTGGTGAGAGAGAGAAGGGCCCGGTTTCAGGTTTAGGCGTTTCTGCAAAAACATTTTTGCATAATCGGGTCCAAGGTGTCTGTGTGGCTTTTCTCTTATGCCTAAATCCCGATCCAAGTCTCCGGTGCGCGCGACCGTACGTGGTATTGCCGATGCGGCGGGTGTGTCGATCGGCTCGGTTTCCTCGGTGTTAAATAATCGTCACGTCGAGCGCAGGATTTCTCCAGCGACGGTGGAAAAAATCCGCGCGGCGGCCGCGGAGTTAGGTTATTTGCCCAATATCAGCGCGCGGCGCTTGCGCAGCGGCGGATCGAGTAAAAATACGGTCGTGTTGGCCTTGATCACTAGTTTTGAGGCTCCGATACCGCTCGTGAAGCATTTCATCGCGGCCTTGCAGAGAGCGGTGGCGGCGGGCAGCGATCATTCGTTTTCGTTGTTGATTGAGATGTTTCCAGCGGGGCATCTGCAAGAAATGCCGGGTTTACTCACGGGGGATCATTTTAACGCGGCGTTGATCATGAACACCACGGCAGCGGATGATGCGTTTCTCACGCGCGTACATCTGCCCTACCCATCCGTTTTGGTGAATCGAGCGATTCCTGGATACGCTTCCGTGGTCGAAGCCGTCACGACGGGCGCGCGGCCAGCGGAGATTCTTTTTCGCAGTAAGCGGCAGCGCTTGGCGGTGTTACACGGCAGTCCGTTGACGCAGAGTACGCGCGCGCGCGTAGATACGTTTATGCAGCGCTCGACCCAACTCACCGGGAGCGCTCCGGCGGAGATCGTCGCGGAGAATCTATCGGAGACTGCGGGCTACGAGGCGTTGCAGGCTTTTCTTGAACGCGGAGGTAAATGCGACGGGTTGTACGCAGTATCGGATGCGTTGGCGTTGGGGGCTTATCGCGCGATTAAAGAGCGCGGGCTAACGATCCCAGCCGATATGGCGGTGATGGGGGTGGGTGACTACGATATATCGCCGTTTTTTGATCCACCGCTTTCGTGTGTCGGTGTGTCGCATCGGGAGTTGGCTGAGCAAGCGAGCGCCTTGTTGTTACAGCAACTCGCGCGCGGGGCCGAGCCAGGGCGCACAGTGGCGGTACCGCTAGTGGAGGCGCTGCGGGCCTCTTCGGGGCATCCCTCGGGCTAAGCAAACAAGGTGAAATTCTTAGGTTATTTTTATGAACAGGCTTGCTGCAAAAACGATTTTGCATCTATATATTTTCTGAACTGAAACCCCGCCGTTATCACCGGCATCACCCCTTAAGCCTTCCTCTCTATGCGCTCCATCGTGTTGTTTCGCCTCGCCCTCGTATCTTTATCCGCGGCTTCGTGTGTCGCCGGCTTATCAGCCCAAACTGCCCCTGCCGTCGATTTGTCCGATCCAGTCAAGTTGACCCCGTTTGCCGTAACAGCCGAGAAATCGGCGGGCTACAAGGTGTCCTCAGCGTCTACCGCCACGCGCACCAACACCGCGATTATGGATATTCCGCAGTCCGTGGATATTGTGACCAAGGAATTCTGGAGCGACATCGGCGCGACCACATTCGATCAATCGTTCAAATATCTCGCGAACGTTTTTGTACGCAACCGCTACGCTGGTAACGGAGATAACGTTAGTCTCCGTGGATTTGAGACCGCCGGTTCTATTTCGGTCGACGGCGTGCGGATGGGTAACAACAAGCGCGACCTCGTCGGCTACGAGCGCCTCGAAGTCGTCAAAGGCCCACCTTCGGCGGTGCAGGGGCGGGCCGGTGGCACTGGCCTCTTGAACTACCTGCTTAAGAAGCCGGAGCTGGGCTCCACCGCCTCGTCTTTAAAATACGCTTTCAATTTCGATGAGGCCGACAGTGCGATGCACCGGCTTGAGTTCGATGGGAACTACTCGACTGCGAAAGACAGCAAATTTGCGATGCGCGTTGCGGGTTCAGTGCAGGATGGCGAGGACTACATCAAGTTTCACGAGGTGAGAAGCTACGCGCTCTATCCTTCCTTCAAGTATCGGATCACGCCTCGGACGGAACTCGTACTGACTTCCGAGTTGCTGAGTCTCAACACGCCCTCGCGCGAAGAGGGCCACGGCTTTGCGATCTATCCGGAGAAAGCCCGCCGCCGGATCAGTATCTTCAACAATGCCACCGACCCGATCACAGCCCTCGGCTTACCCTATAATTTTAACATCGCCGGACCAGGCAGTGAGGACAAAAACAAGATCGCCAACGCGACACTCTTCCTCACCCACCAGTTCGCCAAGTGGCTTGATTTCCGCCAAGTCGCCAACATCCGCTATTTCGGTTACGACCAGCGCTACTTCACCGGCGAGGACAACACCCGGATCATCGCCAATTCTCAGTCGCAGGCCGGCAACGGCTGGCGCCGCGGCCAAACCTACCAAGGTGACCTGATCGCGCGGTATAGCTTGAACGATGTGCTCTCGGGCATGACGATGGTCGGGTACTCTTACGACGACAGTGCCCAGGCGGACGCGTTTCTGAATGGCGTGCCGAATGCGCCCTTCAACACGCTGAGCATGGTGGCGATCCACGGCGCATCGTGGTGGTCGGCCATT
>RGAX01000173.1 GCA_009919985.1 Opitutaceae bacterium | reverse complement strand
CTTCGACCTCTCGCCAGAGCTCGCCGCCGGCACGCGCGCAAACTTCTCCAATCTCAATCCCGCCCTCGTCGAAACGGTCCGCACCCGCGTCAACGGTCTCGGCCTGCGTCTCGACGAAGCCGCCTTCTGCGAACTCCTCGAAAGAGTCTGGCCCTCCTTGGAGAAAATGAAGCGCCGCGACGAGCTTTACGCCGTGGGCACGCTGGGCGGCGAAATGTTCAACGAATTTTTTTCCAAGTTCGTCGACAAAGATCTACTCGCTCGCCTGGACTTCGTGCTCGAACGACCGTTCCAACGCTGCAGTTACACCGAAGCTATCGCGATCCTCTCTGCGTCCGGCCGCACTTGGGAACACCCCGTTGCCTGGGGCGACAACCTCCAATCTGAACACGAACGCTTCCTTAGCGAGGAACACTTCAAGTGCCCCGTCACGGTCTACAATTACCCACGAGCGATCAAAGCCTTCTACATGCGTAAAAACGAGGGTGACGCGCCTGATCGCCAGACGGTGGCCGCGATGGATTTGCTCGTCCCCGGCATCGGAGAAATCATCGGCGGCAGCCAACGCGAGGAGCGTCTCGAGGTCCTCCGCGAAGGCATGGCGCTCCACCATCTCGACGAAAAATCTTATTGGTGGTACCTCGACCTACGCCGCTACGGAACGGTGCCGCACGCCGGTTTTGGACTCGGCTTCGAGCGCATGCTCATGTTTGTAACCGGCGTCGCCAACATCCGCGATGTCATCCCCTTCGCCCGCACCCCCGGCACGGCCGAATTTTAATATCCTGGGGCCGTCCCGGACATTTCAGGGATTGCCCGTCACTCAACACCTCGCAACCTACTTTAAATTATGGGACGTCAATGGCTCCACGCAAAACGCGCCATCGTTAACGAGCGCAAAAGCAAAGTTTCCGGCAAGCTGACCAAAGAAATCAGCGTCGCCGCCAAACTCGGCGGGCCCGATCTTGCGGGCAATGCCCGGCTTTTCGCTGCCGTCGAAAAAGCTAAAAAAGCCAGCGTCACCCGCGACGTTATTGAGCGTGCCATCAAAAAAGGCGCCGGTATCGGCGACGATAAAATGGTCCTCGAGCACGTCGTTTTCGAGGGCTACGCGCCCCACAAAGTCCCCGTCATAGTAGAGGTTTACACCGACAACCACCAACGCACCGCGCCCGAAATGCGCGTGATGTTTAAAAAGGGGATCCTCGGCGGAGCCGGCAGTAATAAATTCCTTTTCGATCACGTCGGCCTGGTCGAAGCCCATCATCCCGTCGCGACGACCGACCTTGAAGCCGCCGCCATTGAGGCCGGCGCCAATGATTTCGAAGCAGTCTCCTCCGAGACCAACGACGACATTCCGGAAGGCCACGCCGGCGCCCGCTTCATCACGGGCATCAAAGACGTGCACGCCGTCTCCACGTGGCTCGGTAAAAACGGTTGGACCGTCGTCACCGCGGAACTCGGTTACCTCGCAAAAAATTACCCGCAACTCGACGAGGCCGCCCGCATCGAAGTCGGCGAATTTCTCCACGAACTCGACGACCATGATGACGTGCAACGCGTCTGGGCCGCCGTTAAATAGCGCTTACCTCCGCTTGAAACTGGCCCGCTTATTTCTGGGCCCGCCAGCGCTTCAACGCCTGCCCCGTGAGCGAACGCGCGCAGCTTTCGATCTCCGCGCGAGGGCCCGCGTACACGAGTTCTCCACCTTCGCGACCGCCACCTGGTCCGAGATCGATGAGCCAGTCGGCGAGATGGATCACGTCGAGATTGTGTTCGATCACGATGATCGTGTTGCCCGCGTCGCGGAGCTTGAAGAGCAGGTCCATCAATTTCTGAATATCGACCCAATGTAGCCCCGTCGTCGGCTCATCGAGAATATAGAGCGTCGAGCCTTGCTGGCGCTTACTCAGTTCAAGTGAGAGTTTGATGCGTTGCGCCTCGCCGCCTGAGAGAGTCGTGGACGATTGCCCTAGCGTGAGATAACCGAGTCCTACGGCGTCGAGCGTCGCGAGCTTGTCGATCACGCGCGGGACATTACGAAACAAAGTGATCGCCTCCCGTACCGTCAGCGCAAGCACATCGGCGATAGATTTACCGTGAAACAAAATCTCAAGCGTCTCGCGGTTAAACCGTTTGCCTCCGCAGCTCGGGCAGGGCGCGTAGGCGTCGGCCATGAATTGCATATCGAGTTTTATTGCACCATCACCCTGACAGCGCTCGCAACGACCGCCGCGCACGTTGAACGAAAACCGACTCGCCTTGTAGCCACGCACCTTGGCCAGCGGCACCATCGCGAAGAGATCGCGTAGCAACCCAAGCAGATCGATGTAGGTCGCGGGGTTTGACCGAGGGCTGCGGCCGATGGGCTCTTGATCGACCTGCACGAGTTTTTCAAAAAAATCCAGGTTCTCGATATGCCGGTGCTTACCGGGCAAGGCGCGGGCGCCGTTAAGTTTTTTCGCTGCGGCGACGGCGAGGACGTCGTTAACGAGCGTGCTCTTGCCTGATCCGGATACGCCCGTGACGCACGTGAGCAAGCCCACAGGGAATTGCGCGTCGACGCCTTTCAAATTATGCTCCCGCGCCTCGCGCACGGTCAGCCACGCTCCGTCGGGCTTTTTGTGTTTCGCCTCTTTCGTGACCGTTTGTTTACGCGCCAGAAACGGACCCGTGCGAGACACGCTCGGCGGCTGGGCGGCACACAGTGCCGGCGGACCTTGAAACAAAATACGCCCGCCCTCAACACCGGCTTCAGGGCCGAGTTCCAAAATTTCGTCAGCCGCGCGCATCGTATCTTCGTCATGTTCGACGACGAGCACGGTGTTGCCGCGATCACGCAACGCCACGAGCGTCTCGATCAACTTCTGATTATCGTGCGCGTGTAGGCCGATACTCGGTTCATCAAGCACGTAGATCACACCGATCAGTCCCATACCGAGCTGAGTAGCGAGACGTACGCGCTGGGATTCGCCACCGGAAAGCGTCGCGTAATCACGCTCGAGCGTGAGGTAACCAAGGCCCGTTTCCAAAAGAAAATGCAACCGCTGCTCGATGCCCACGACGACATCACCGAGCGCAGGATTTTCACGATAAGCCGCCAGTAACTCGCGCGCGAAGGCGTGCGCTTCGCCGATGTCGAGTCGCATGAATTCGGGAAACGTGCGGCCCGCTACGCGTACCGCACCGCTGCGGGCGTTGAGCCGCTCACCGTGACATTCCGGACATTCGCCACTGACCATGAACGTCGTGAGCCGCGCGCGAAATCCCTCGCTGTCGGTGTGACGGAAACTTTCCTCGAGGTCCGCGATCACGCCGGCAAACGGCATCGCCTTGGCCTCGCGCATGCGTCGGAGCTTGAAGGCAAACTCGCGCGGGCCGGCGCCGTGGAGAATCGCGTCGCGCGTTTTTGACGGCAGGTCTTTCCAAGGCGTGTCGGCGTCGAAGGGCAATTGCTCGGCGAGCTGTTTCAGCAGCGCGTTGTGTTTAATGATGAGATTTTTTCCACCGATGCGCCAGGGTTTGAGCGCGCCGCCGCGCACTGATTTTTCCGGATCGGCCACGATCAACTCCGGCACGAAGCGCAATTTCCGCCCAAGTCCGCCGCAAGTGCCGCAAGCACCGTCACTGTGGTTGAAGGAAAAATGGCGCGGCGTGAGTTTTTCGAAAATATCGCCGCAAAGTTCACACGCGAGCGATTGACTGAGTGCCACTTCGCGCCAAGGCGCATCGGAGGTTTTTTGAGCGAGTACGATCGCGCGGTCCTTGCCCTCGCGAAACGCCAGCTCGAGGGAATCGGCGAGGCGACTGCGTTGATCAGAGCCCGCCACGAGGCGGTCGATGACGAGTTCGACGTTCATCTCCTTCGTGCCGACGCCGGACGGAATGAGTTTCGGGTCGTCGAGGTTTTTTATTTCGCCATCGAGTCGGACGCGTTGGAAACCACGCTGGCGTACGCGCGGCAATTCATCGCGGAGAACGGCGGGCTTCGCGCGCATGAAAGGCGCGAGTAAGACGACGCGCTCGCCCGGGAATTCCGTGAGGACACGTTGGACGTTGTCATCGAGCGAGCGCTGGACGACGCGACCGCCGTCTTTAGGGCAGGTCTGGGCACCGGCGAGCGCCCAGAGCAGTTGGGCGTAGTCGGCAATTTCTGTGACCGTGGCGATGGTGCTACGCGGGGAGCCGCCGCCGGTGCGTTGCTCGATGGCGAGGACAGGGGACAGGCCGTGGATGAAATCGACGTCCGGTCGCTTGAGTTGGTCGAGAACTTGGCGCGCCTGCGTGGACAGGCTCTCCATATATTTGCGGTAGCCCTCCGCGTAAATCGTATCGAAGGCCAACGAGGATTTACCCGATCCACTCGGCCCGGTGATGACCACGAGTTTCCCGCGTGGCAGCCGAAGATCGAGGTTCTTCAGGTTATGCTCGCGGGCGCCTTTGACGTGGATGTGGGTGGCGGCCTGCATGGTAAAACGCAGCTTAAGCATCCGCAGCACGGGTCAACGCCCTAAGCAATCCCTCCCCCTAATCAGCCTCAAATTCGGCCTTGATGCGGCAATGGTGGGTTCATTTTATGAAATAAGCATTAACCACCCTGATACAGGAGCGTCCGCAGACCCCTATTTAGCGGCAGTCCGCCTACCTCTGATCATCCTAACACCTATTAAACCCTTTATATGAACCACGTCTCACTGAATCCTATTGTATCCGCCCGCCGGCTCGGCGTAACGGCCGTCGCCGCCCTCGCGATTATTGCCTCCGCCACGACAGGGCGCGCCTTCCAATTCGCTTACGGCGAACTCAAGGGCAGCTTCGACTCCACCGTATCGGTGGGAGCCATGTACCGCCTGCAGGAGCCAAGCGCCGTTTACTACGCCACAACGAACACCTACGGTGACATCCCCGGCCTGCAAACCTCCGTCAATACCGACGATGGTAACCTCAACTACAAGAAAGGCTGGGTCTCCGAGCTCCTCAAAGGTTCGCATGATCTCGAGCTGCGCTATCGCAATTTTGCCGGCTTCGCCCGCGGTTATTATTTCCGCGACCTCAAGGCGGAGGATACCCTTCGCACCAATCTTGGCTACCAAGCCAAAGACCGCGTCGTCAGCGGTGCCGAACTGCTTGACGCCTACGTCCTCACCAAATTCGAGGCCGCTAACAACATTCCCGTCGATCTGCGCTTCGGTCGCCAAGTGCTCAGTCTAGGTGAAAGCACCTTCATTCCGAACGGTATTAACGTCGTTAACCCCGTCGAACTCTCTAAACTGCGCGTCCCTGGCGCCGAGTTGAAAGAAGCCTTCCTGCCTGTTAACATGCTCAAGGCCTCCATTGGCCTTACCAAAGATCTCACCGTCGAGCCGTTCTGGCTGCTCGAATTCCGTCGCAACGAACTCGAACCCGCCGGTACCTATTTTTCGACCAATGATTTCGCCAGCCGCGGTGGCCAAAATGTTTTCCTAGGCTTCGGCTCACTCTCCGACACGGGCACCCTTGGCGTTATCCCGCGCGACTACGATCGCGAAGGCAACAACTTCACCCAGTACGGCGTAGCGGCTCACTACCAAGCCCACGCGCTCAACGACACGGACATCGGTCTGTACTACGCAAAATACCATAATCGTTCACCCTTGATCAGCGCCCGCACGCCGACCAGCGCCATCAACACCGACCTTACCGGTCCGCTGACCGCCGTCTTCATCCGTTCCGGACTTCCCGCGGCCACCGCCGCAGCTCAAGCCGCCGGCATTTACCAACTCATTGTAGTATCCCAGACCAATCCCGCCGCCCTCAACGCCACCCAAATCGCCACCCTGCAAGCCGCCACCACGCAGGCTGCGATCAACGGCGCCAAATCGATTGCCTTACTCACCGCTGCCGCCACGGGCCGCTACTTCACCGAGTATC
>RGAX01000172.1 GCA_009919985.1 Opitutaceae bacterium | reverse complement strand
TGCAGGCCAGCGGCATGGTCAACGACCACCTCATCACGTGCCCGCGCCACGCGCCGTGCGCCGCCAAGCACTGATCGACACAGCGCATAACTGCGACAAGCCGACTTAAAAACGCACGTACTTTAGCACAAATTCCAAGATGGGCGCAGGATCGACTAGACTGTGCGGATGGTGTTTGCCGCCCGGCTTCAAGATCACCTCGCACACGGCGTGGAGTTCATCGTAACGCTTTTTTAAAATGGCGCCGTTTTCGGTGTACGGCACCGTTTCATCCGCATCGCCCGCAATCAGTAAAATCGGCACGCCGGCCTTGGCTACGATATCGATGTGATCGATCGGACTATCTTTAAAATTTTGCGCAGCTTCTACGCTGAGCCCATAGCACTCGCGCAACTCGCGCCATAATTTCGCGCCCCCGGGCGTGTCTTTGTTGCGACCAGGCCAGCTGTGGACGTTAAGAACGGGAGCATCAAGGTACAGCGCGGCCACGCGCTCGGGGTGCGTTACCGCGTAGTTAAATGCGTAAAGCCCGCCGCGACTCAGCCCCTCCAACACCACGCGCCGCGCCAAATTGTAGCGCTGCGTCACCAGCTCGTAAAATCCATCGAAAATCGCCACCGCCCGCGGCGCACCGTACATATCCTGAGCGTTCACGTAGGCCACATGCCAGCCACGTTCGAGCAGCGCGAGATCGGCCTGCGGCTCGTGTTCAAAAAACTCAGTGCGCCAGATCCACGGCTTACCGGCGGCGGGAGTTTTAGGCACCACGAGCAGCGCGGGGCGGCCCGCGACGACGAAATCCAGGCGCTTAAAGCCGCGCCACGTGGACGAGGTCACGGCCGGCGTTTCCGCGAGCGCGTCAGCGACCAAGCCAAACATTAACCCCAAAAGCCAGATCCACCATTTCGTCTTCATGCCCGCACCTTTGCGGACGCAATCCGTGAGGCAAGCCTGCGCTCGGGGGATTAGGGCTTGAGCGCGGCGACCTCGCGTGACGCACTCGGAACACCCCATGACCCCTACCCCTGTATCCCGCGACGCGGTGCACCTGCGCGAGCTCACTCCCATGCAATGGAAATCCGGGATCGCAGCTTGGCTGGGTTGGCTTTTTGACGGACTCGAATTGCATCTTTATACGTTGGTGGCGACGCCACTCGTGATGACATTACTCATGGCGACGAGCGCCGCTGATCCCGCCGTCAAAGAAAAGAGTGCGTATATCCAAGCGGCGTTTCTGCTCGGATGGGCGTTGGGTGGAGCGTTTTTCGGTCGGTTAGGTGACAGGATCGGTCGCAGTCGCGCGCTTGCGTTGACGATCATCACGTATGCGTTGTGCACCGGACTGTGCGCGTTTGCGCAGACGTGGTGGCAGTTAATGATTTTCCGTTTTATCGCAGCTCTAGGCATCGGCGGTGAATGGGCGGTTGGGGCTTCGCTGCTGGCGGAGACGTGGCCTAAAGCGTGGCGGCCTTGGATGGCTGCCGTGCTACAGACCGGCGTCAACATCGGGGTATTGTGCGGGGCGGTCGTAGTGGGGGTATTGTCTTGGGTGTTACCTCCAGGCTCAGAGCGCTGGGTGTTTCTGGTGGGCGTGCTGCCGGCGCTGCTCGTTTTCTGGATTCGGCGGCATGTGCCCGAACCAGAAACCTGGCAACGCGCCGGAGCCAGCGCCTCACCAAAACCGGGCGCGATGGATTTATTTCGCGGTTCCGTGCGGAAGATCACCTTACAGACCAGTGCGGTGTGCGCGCTGGGTTTGTCGGCGTGGTGGTTGATGTTATTTTGGCAGACCCAACATCTGCGTAAGCTGCTGGTGGACGCCCACACGCCGGCCGGAGAGACCACGCAATTGGTGTCGGCGGCATTTTTTGCGTTTAATTTTGCGTCGATTTTGGGTAATTTCGGTGCGGGCTGGCTGGCGCTTCGTATTGGTAACCGTCGCGCGATTTCAGGAATGTTTTTAGGGCTGACGCTCGCGATCTTTGGCGCCTTCATCATACCGCGAGATTTTGCCGCCCTCGCTTGGTTTTGGCTACCTATCGGAGGATTTTTCGGCGGCGTCTTTGGCCTCTTTACCATGTATCTGCCACCGCTTTTCCCGACGTTACTTCGCACCACAGGAGCAGGGTTTTGCTACAATATTGGCCGTATCGCGGCCGCGGCCGCTTCGATCATTTTCGGGTTACTAGTCCCCGTAGGAGATTTCCGCATCTCATTATTATGTGTCAGTCTAGTCGGTGCAGCAGCGGCAATTTGGGCCTGGTGGCTGCCAGAAACTGAAGCGACGGATTAACGGAGCCGAGGCCTCTACATTCAGGCATTAAAGCCACAACGAGGCTACTGGTACGGCCCAAAGGTTCTTGTCGTATTGGATGACCTCATTGCCCGTATACAGTAAAAAACCGCGGTGGAATCGCTGGCCAGCGTTTAGGGCTAGAGAGCGTAAGCCATTAAAATCTGACGGATTCACATCCATTGAAGCTTTGATTTCTACGCCTACAACCCGCTTGTCGGCAGCTTCCAACACCGTGTCCACTTCGTTGCCCAGATGGTCCATGCCACCCGCTTGAACACGGTGCCCTGCCCGCCCGAAACCGTTCTGGCCAGCCAGCCCTAGCTCAACCAATTTGATCCACGTATGGCCAAGCTCTACTTTTATTATTCGGCGATGAACGCCGGCAAATCCACGGTTCTTTTACAATCAAGTTATAACTATCAAGAACGCGGCATGCGCACCCTCGTCTTCGTGCCCGCGATCGACACCCGCGCCGGTCTCGGTCGCGTCCGCTCCCGCATCGGCCTCGAATCTCCCGCCGAAGTGCTCACACCGACCGATAACATCCTCAATCGCGTCCGCCACGAACACGCCACTGCCCCCGTCGCTTGCGTCCTCGTCGACGAAGCCCAATTTCTAACCCGAGCCCAAGTTGAACAGCTCACCGATGTAGCCGACACACTGGACATCCCCGTTCTCTGCTACGGCCTGCGCACCGATTTCCAAGCACAACTCTTTCCCGGCAGCGGCGCCCTACTCGCCCTCGCCGATGATCTCACCGAGCTAAAAACCATCTGTCACTGTGGCCGCAAAGCCACCATGAATGTACGTCTCGGAGCCGAGGGTAAAGCCGTCCGCGAAGGCGCCCAGATTGAGATTGGCGGCAACGATCGCTACGTCGCCATGTGTCGCCGCCATTTTAAGCAGGCCCTCGCGGACTGATCCAGCCATGCCCCTCGTCGCCGTCTACGATACCAAGCCCTACGACCGCGACTATCTGGGCCCCGCCGCCAAGGCCGCGGGCTTTACCTGTCGATTTCACGAATTTCGACTCAACGCCGATAACGCTGCACTGGCTCAGGGCGCAGACGCCGCCTGCATCTTCGTTAACGACCAAGCCGACCGCCCCACCCTAGAACGCTTGGCCGCGGTCGGTGTGCGCCACATCGCATTACGCTGCGCCGGTTACAACCAGATCGACCTCACGGCCGCCCACGAACTCGGCCTCACCGTAACCCGCGTTCCCGCTTACTCACCCCATGCGGTCGCCGAACATAGCATCGCCCTGCTTCTAGCTCTCATCCGCAAAATTCCGCGCGCCCATAACCGAGTGCGCGAACTTAATTTCTCCCTCGCAGGCCTCGTCGGCTTTGATCTCTACGGTAAGACCGCCGGCATCATCGGAACGGGCCAAATCGGCCGCCTCACAGCGCAAATCCTACGAGGCTTTGGCATGCGGGTGCTCGCTTGCGACCCAGCGCCCGATGTCACCTGGGCGGCGACGCACGAAATCGCCTACGTGGCCTTAAACGAACTTCTCTGCACCAGCGACATCATCTCGCTCCACCTCCCCCTGACTCCTTCCACCCATCACTTGATCAATCCGCAGACGCTCGCCTTGATGAAACCCGCGAGTGTCTTAGTAAACACCAGCCGGGGTCGCCTGATCGACACCACCGCGCTCATCGCGGCGCTCAAATCTGGCCAGATCGGGGGTGTAGCCTTGGACGTCTATGAGGAAGAAGCGGGTGTATTTTTTGAAGACCTCTCCGGTGGAGTCCTCGCCGACGATGAACTTTCTCGGCTGCTCACTTTCCCTAACGTCTTGATCACCTCGCACCAAGCTTTCCTAACACACGAAGCCCTGACAGAAATTGCCCGCGTCACCGCCGAAAATCTCCGCCGTATTGCCCGCCGTGAACCCGCCACCTCTGGCACGAGCATCTGATCTCTCTGCCCCATGCCCACCCCTCGCCAACGCCCGCTTATCGTTCTTCATTTCGCCCTATTTTTATTCTCAACTCTTCTCATGTCCGCTGTGACCCCCTCCCTGCACAATCTCTACTTCGGCACCTACACGCGCACCATGAGCCGCGGCATCTACTCCGCCCAACTCGACGCCAAAACCGGAGCTCTCTCTACTCCGACCCTCGCCGCAGAATTGACCAACCCTTCCTGGCTCACCCTCCACCCCAGTGGCCGCGTGCTTTACGCCATCGAAGAAACCAAACTCCCCGATGGTAAAGCCGGTGGCGCCGTCCGCGCTTACGCGATCGATCCCAGCACCCGCGCCCTGACTTTGCTTAACCGCGAAATCACCGCTGACTCGCTTTGCCACGCCGCCGTCGATGCCACGGGCCAAATCCTCGTCGCTGTCAGTTACGGTGGCGGCCAAGTTAGTTCCTTCCCCTTGCTCGCCGATGGCCGCCTTGGCCCGCGCCAAAGCTTCATTCAACACACCGGCCCACTCGGTCCCAACGCCAAACGCCAAGACAAACCCCACGCCCACTCCGCGACCTTTTCTCCTGACAACCGCTACGTTCACGTCTGCGACCTCGGCCAAGATCGCGTCTACCACTACGCGGTCGATGCCACCCACGGAACCCTTCAACCTGCGGCCACGCCCTTCAGTAACTTCACGCCCGGCACCGGCCCGCGCCACGCCAAGTTCTCCGCCGACGGACAGTACTTTTACGTCATCGACGAACTCGACGGCTCCGTGACAGCCAGCCGCTACGAAAGCGCCTCAGGCACCGTCACTCCCTTTCAACGCGTCCCCACGCTTCCACTCGATTACGTCGGCGACACCAACACCACCGCTGAACTACGAGTCCACCCCAACGGCCGTTTCCTCTACGGCTCCAATCGCGGCCACGACAGCCTCGCCGTCTACGCCATCACGCCAAAGAGCGGCGCCCTCACCCTCATCGAAATCGTCCCCTGCGGCGGCAAAACACCACGCAATTTCGCCCTCAGCCCCGACGGCGCCTGGCTCGTCTGCGCCCACCAAGGTTCCGACACCGTCAGCACCTTCCGCGTTGATCCAGCCAGCGGCAAACTCACCCTTCAGCCCGGCACCAGCGCCCTCGCCCAATCAGTCTGCGTGCTTTTCGCGCCCTGAGCGATCAGCTCATTTAGCCGCTGCCGCAGCGCCGTATTACCGCGGCCATTTGAATCTCGGCGCGCCCTGTGTAATCTCGTAGCGTAACACCAACTGATGGCCAATTTCCTCGAAGACAAACGCCCTGAAAAAATCGAACGCGCCTTTCTCGTCGGCGTTCAGACCAAAGATATGGCCGCCGGCGAAGGTGCCGAGCTTCTCGATGAACTCACCGAACTGGTCGAAAATCTGAAGCTCACGGTCGTGCGCACCGAACTCGTCCAGCTGCGTACTGCTACCCCAGCCACTCTTCTTGGCAGCGGCAAAACCAAAGAACTCATCGAACTCGCCAAAGCTGAGGGCTGCCACGTCATCGTCTTCGACGAAGCCCTCACTCCCGCCCAACAGCGCAACTGGGAAAAACTCTCCGAACTTGCCGTCATCGACCGCCAAGAAGTGATTCTCCAAGTCTTCGCGGACCGCGCCCAGACCCGCGAAGCTGTCCTCCAAGTCGCGCTCGCGCGCATGGAATATTCCCTGCCGCGCCTCACCCGCGCCTGGAGCCATCTCTCGCGCCAACGCGGCTCCGGCGGCATGGGCGGCGAAG
>RGAX01000171.1 GCA_009919985.1 Opitutaceae bacterium | reverse complement strand
ACGATCCAGATCGATCCCGAAAAGATCGGTCTACTCATCGGGCCCGGCGGCAAAACGATCCGTCGCATTACCGAAACCACCGGCGCGCAGATCGACATCTCCGACGACGACTCCGGCAAGATCTTCATCTACTCCAACAACGGCGACGCGATGGCCCGTGCCATCAAGGAAATCGACAGCCTCTGCGGCGGCGGTTCCGGTCCCGGTGGCGGCGGCGGCGGTGAACCCATCGAGATGGGCAAGATCTACACCGGCCGCGTCACCGGCGTGAAGGACTTCGGTTGCTTCGTCGAGTGCACCCCCGGTAAAGAAGGCCTCTGCCATATCAGCGAACTCTCCGAGCAGCGCGTGCGCCGCACTGAAGACGTCGTCAAGATGGGCGATTCCATCACCGTAAAGTGCATCGGCATCGACGAGCGCTCCGGCAAGGTCCGCCTCAGCCGCAAGGCCGCCATGCGCGACCTTGAAGGCCAGCCTGCCGCTGCCCCTGCGCCAGCCGCTGAATAACGCGGAAGAGAAGCACGCTTAAACTCCGCGCTTCTCTTCGATCCCTCCAGCCGCGACGCCCAAAAGCGTCGCGGCTTTTTTGTGTCCTGAGAAATTTGGCTGTAGCAGTGCCGATTCTATCCACCGCGCGCTTTCCTTTTTCGTGGGTTTCGTCTCTTTCATGGTTCACTCGAAAAATGAATTTACTGGTCACTAACGACGACGGCATCGCCAGCCCCTTCCTGCACGAACTCGTCGCTGCACTCCGCGTCGCAGGCCACGCTCCCTACGTCGCTGCGCCCAAAACCGAACAAAGTTGGGTCGGCGCCGCCAAATCCCGCAACCGCGCCATCCACGCAACCGAAGCCGATCGCGGCCTCGGTTGCCCCACCTGGATCATCGACGGCACCCCGAGCGATTGCGTGAACATCGCCCTCGACCATCTCATACCACGCACCACATCAATCGACGGCGTCTTAAGCGGCATCAACATTGGGTTCAACGCCTCCCTGGGATTCATCATCGCCAGCGGCACCATCGCCGGGGCCTGGGAAGGCGCACTCCACGGCTTGCCCGCCCTCGCCTTCTCCCAAGCCCTCACCGAAGAAGTCTACAACCAATTGAAAGCGGCCGACGACACCCCCGACGCCGACTTGCTCGCCACCTTGCGACACTCCGCCGCCCACGCCGCGCGACTCGCCGCTCCACTTATTGGTGCTACCGCCCCGCATAGCTTTGTCGTCCATAACATCAATTTCCCTCTCCCCTGCGGCCCCACTTCCGTCGTGCACCGCACGATTCCTGCGCGTGTCGTGATCCCGCGCCTCTACTCGCCGGCCTGCCCCGAGGGTAACCACCGGCTTATCTTCCGCGCCGGAGAAGACCTCTCCGCCAATGACACCCTCACCGACCGCGCCGCCCTCGCCGCTGGCCATATTAGCCACACCACACTCGACTACACACGGCTCGGCCAATGAGCGCCTGATCACAATCCGGCACGGGCTAAAACTCACTTTGTGCGGTTTGACGGTCCGATACGAAATTATGCGAATAATGTCTTCGGTGCTATAGCGTTTCCCGTTAATAATCTGGTTCCTTTATTTTGGCACCAGATTGTCTCAAAAGGTGGCTCAATTTGGCGAGGTCACGTCAGCCCGAACTGAAGCACACATACAATTAAGACGCGCCCGCCTGACCAGCCCCAGCGAGCCAGAGGCGCTGCGCAACAAGCGCCAGTGAGGCTTGAAGATGAATGCTTTGCCCAGGGGGGAACCCAGGGCCGCCAACTCTGGGAGAGTTGATCTTGAGTCGTTTAGTTTGCCTTCGTGGGGTAATGTAGAATCAGAGATGCGGGTGGCGTTGCCCCGGTAAGCACCGGCGCAAGGCGCGCGTTCGGTCCGACGAACATCCGGTGTCGGAACATGTCGGGATGCCGTTTGCCCACGCCGTCGGGGCCATCCGGATACAGGCCCGGGTAAGCCCCGTCACTGGCCGCCACCCGCGCCACAAAGTTACTCACCAAACTTGTCGGCGACGGCGACACGCCGGTATTCGACGCGAAGTGGTGAAACAAATCGCCATCGCCGCTAGCGGTACTCTGGGTCAACGCGTAGGTCTTGCGCTTGTCGAGCATGATGGGTTTCGGCAAGTTCACATAGCGGAATTCACCCACGAGGTAGCTGTTCGCACTGTTCACGGTGATGCTGGCGATGAGTTGCTGCGAAATTCCATCAAACAGCCGGATGACGTGCGCCGTGTGCAGGCCGTCAGGAACGCCGGCGGTTTGTCCGTCACCTTTCGTGGCGAGTTCGTTGCCGGTCATATCGACCGCCGCGTCATCCCACAGGCCTAGACTTTCGACCACGACTGCCTGGTCGCCGGTTGTGAATTCATAGCCGATGGCGCCCGTGCGGTCGTTTCGCAAATCCGCGCCGCCGTCACTGAGCAGGACCTGGTTGTAGTCCGTCAAAGCCAGCTCCCGACTGTATCCGCGGTTGTTAAACAGAAGGAGTTGCTCCTTCAGTTGCGACACTAGGGGCTGCTGGGCCGGATCGGCGAGCAACGTCGTGTCCTGGTGCAAGTCGGCGTCGAGATCGAACAGCTTGAGCGGAACGGTAGTGCCGTAGTTTGCACCGGAGGTCTGACGGCGATTGATCAGCTTGCCATCGCTGATCATCACGAACGGATGCTGGCGAATGGCTAGCAGCGAGTCACCAGGCAGGTCGTTGACTGGATGGCGTTTGATTCGCGGCGCGCGGGAGGGTCGAGTCGCCAGCGGCGAGTCTTCGGGCGAGTCTTCAGGCGAGTCTTCGGGTAGATCGTTGCTCCCCAGACTATTGTCGTGGCTGACCAGCAAATGCGGCCGGCGGAATTGCGTGCCGGGCACCTGGTTTAGCAACGCCGGCAAGACATTCTCGCTGTCCTCCGCTTCGTCAACTCCCAGCTTGTGCCCAAGCAAGGCGGAGAAGCTGGCATAGAGATCGAACAGACCAAAGTTAGCCGTACTTACGGCGCCGCCGGGGATGCCGCCGTCCGGCCAAGATATCATGAACGGCACCCGGTGGCCGCCCTCGTAAATCGCCTGCTTCTTGTCGCGCAAGCCCGCCTGCGCGACGCCGTACACGTTCGGGCCGTTGTCGCTGGTGAAGATGAAGATCGTACTGTTGATCATGGGGCGACCGGTGCGCGGGTCGTTCACCTTGGCGAGTTTATCGAGGAGCAGGCCGACGGCTATGTTGTTTTCGTAAATCATGTCCTCGCGGCTTCCGCCCGCACTGCCATCGGTGAGCCGAGACTGGCCTTTAATCGGAATGGTCTGCCCTTGCACGAGGATACTCGTCGCCGGGTCATAGGGCGCGTGATTGGCATTAGGAACGTAATAAAAGAAGAAGGGCGCTTTGCTGCCCTGCGCCACGTGGGTGTCAATGTAGCCGAGCGCCGTATTCAGGTAGCGCTCGCCCGTACGCTGCTGGTCCCAGTCGGCCACGCTCGGGCCACCGCGCTCGCCCCACGTCGGAATGCCTTGGATGGCATTGTTCTCGATATAGGATTTCAGCAAATGGGCCCGGCCGTTCCCAAGGTTGCCGCTGACGCCAAAGAAGTAATCGAAGCCGTGAGCCAGCGGGCCATCGAGGATGTTGGTGACATAGCCGCCGTTGGCGTTTGTGCCGACGGGAATGCTCGCCCAGGTGCTCGAGGTGACGCTGTCGTAAGCCATCGTACCGCCAGTCTTCGTCAGGAACGTCCAGCCTAGATGCCACTTGCCGAAGGCGGCCGTGCGATAGCCGCTTTGCTTGAGCGCTGTGGCGAGAGTGGGTCGGTTGGGCGCAATCATCGGCCGCGAATTCCAACCACCAATCACACTGTGCTTGTTGTAGCTACGCCAAGCGTAGCGACCAGTCAACAGGGAGTAGCGTGTGGGCGAACACATGGACGAGCCGGTATGCACGTCGGTGAACAGCGTGCCCATCCCGGCCAGGCGATCGAGGTTCGGCGTCACCTGCGTCGTGGCGACGGGCGCGGCGTTCGTCCCGAGCTTCTTGCCGAAATACGGATGCGCGTCGCCCATGCCCATGTCGTCGGCCATGAAGATGATGATGTTGGGCGGGACAACTGTGCGGAGGTCAACGTGGTTTAGTTTGTCCACGGACACGGTGAAGGCCTGCTCCAAATACAAGCCGCCCTGGTCGGTGGCCCGGACGCGAATGCTGTAGGCACTCCGGGTTTCGAAATCGAAGGCGGCGGCGCTCTTGAGCACCGCGCCGGCGATAGTGAACGAGGCGTTGTCCGCGCCGCCCGCACCGCTCACCAGTGTGAACGTGTGCGTGTCGCCGGGGTTGGGGTTGGTGGCGGTGAAGGTCCCCACCGCAGCGCCAGGAGGCTGGTTCTCGGCCACCGAAGCGTTGTTGAGTGCCAGGCTGGTGGGTGCGGCTTGCGGCGGCGTGCCCCCGTTGGCCACGGTCATTCTGTCGCGCGGCGCGGCGTCGGCCCCGGCGAGGAGCGGAGTGAGGGCGGCGGCAAGCAGGGCGAGGGTGAGAGAATGGTTCATGGGCAAGGGCATTCGCGATCTCGGGTGGGCGGTAAGATCGGTAAAACGCCGGTCGGGGGTGGAAGTAACGAAGTGAAGATACCTGTTTTGTTCGCTTGGTGCCATGAGAGTTGGCGCAAAAAGAATGAGTTTTTTCACCGCAGGCACAGTCGGGCAACGGCGGAACGCGCGATGGCTTGATCTTTTGCGAAGACCTCCCCGCCAACGAGCCCATCACCGACCACGCCGCCGGCCACGTCAACCAGATCACACTCGCCTACACGCGCATTGTCAACTGACGACTCGCACGCCACGCACTCGGCGTCACCCCCGTCTCCCGTTTGAACACCACGCTCAGATACTCGACGTGCTCGAAGCCCGTGCGCTCCGCGATCTGGTAGAGAGCTAGTTCCGTCTCGCCGAGCAATTGTTTCACCCGCGCCAGCCGCACCTGCAATATCTCCTCGCGCGGTGTACGCCCCAGCAGCTTTTGAAAACGCTGCTCCAGCACCCGCCGGGACAACGGCACCGCCCTCAGTACGTCGCTCACGTTGATTCCCTCGCACGCGTGTTCGCGGATCATCCGCACCGCCTGCACGATCGCCCGATCATCCAACGCCAATGCATCCGTCGAATGCCGGTTCGCCACTCCAAGCGGCGGAATCAACTCCGCCATCGGGGTCACTTTCTTCCCCGCCATAAGCCGGTCCAATCGAGCCGCCGCCGCGTAGCCCGCGCCGTGCGCATCGGGGATCACACTCGAAAGCGGCGGCGACGAGAGGTCGCAAAGCAACTCGTCATTGTTCACGCCGATCACCGCGACTTCATCCGGCACCGCCAGCCCCGCGCTCCGGCACGCATCGAGCACCTGCTGGCCTCGGCTGTCGTAGCACGCCATGATGCCCACCGGTTTGGGCAACGTCGCGAGCCAACGCCCGATCTCCGCCACCTGCTCAGCCGCCGCGCCTTCCTGCTTCGGGCGGTATATATGGCAATCATGCCCCGCCGCTCGCACGCGCGCCGCAAAGTGTTCCTCGCGCCACACCGACCAGTTGAAACGCTCGACTCCACAAAACGCAAAATGTCGAAACCCGCGCTCGAGCAGGTGCTCGGCTGCCAGCCGCGCGATTTCCGCGTCGTCCGTCTCCACCCACGGCAGCCCGGGCACCAGCCGCGCCGCGCTCAGATCCACCGCGGGTAAGCCCGCTTTGATTACCGCCGCAGCGATCCGTGGAGTTTCAATCCGCGCGATGATCCCGTCTCCTTTCCAACCCGCCAACCACGCCGGCGGATCGTCGCCCCGTCCTTGCTCCATAAGGTGAAACGACCACGGCTGGTGCTCACGGATGTAGTGCACCACGCCCTGCAGGAGCCCACGCGCATACGCGTTCGAAGTCTCGATCAACAACGCCACTTCTCGGCGGCGGGCGGGGCGGAGCGCGGGCATGGCCGCCACCGTTGCCGGTCTTCGCAAAAGATCAAGCCATCGCGCGT
>RGAX01000018.1 GCA_009919985.1 Opitutaceae bacterium | reverse complement strand
TCTACACGTTCCGTCATCGCGTCATCGACAACAACCGACCCATCCCGCCGGGCACGCTCTATTTTCCGCAGTATCTCCAGCGCGCAGGCTACGCCACCAGCTTCTTCGGCAAATGGCACATGGGCGGCGAGGACGATCAACCTCAGCCCGGCTTCGACCGTTGGGTCAGTTTCCGCGGCCAGGGCGAATATTTCCCGCCGACTCTCAACTACACGCTCAACGTCGACGGTCGTCGTGAAAAACAAAAAGGCTATATCACCGACGAACTCACCGACTACGCCGTCGATTGGATGAAGCAGCAAAAACCCGCCGAGAAACCGTTCTTCATTTATCTCTCGCACAAAGCCGTTCACGCCAACTTTACGCCGGCCGCGCGCCACGAGGGTAAGTTCGCCGCTAAGAAGTTCATCCGCCCCGCCACGGCTGCCAACACTCCGGAGAACTACGCCCTCAAGCCCCGTTGGCTGCGCGACCAGCGCAACTCCTGGCACGGCGTTGATTTTCCCTACCACAGCGACCTAAACGTCGATCAATACTATCAGCGCTACTGCGAAACTCTCTGCGCCGTCGACGACAGTGTCGGCCGCATCGTCGCCGAGCTGAAAAAAATGGGCGTCTACGAAGACACGCTCATCCTCTACATGGGCGACAACGGTTTCATGTTCGGCGAGCACGGCCTCATCGACAAACGGGTCGCCTACGACGCCTCCATCCGCATCCCCATGCTCATGCAGTGCCCTTCGCTCTTCTCCGGTGGCCGCACCGTCGAGCAGGCCGTCGCCAACATCGACGTCGGCCCCACCATCATGGCCGCAATGGGCCTCACGCCGCCCCCGCACATGGACGGCCTCAATTTCCTCCCTCTGGCACGTGGCACATCCACGGCATGGCGCGATAATTTTCTCTACGCTTACTACTGGGAGAAAAATTTTCCGCAATCACCCACCGTCTTCGCCCTCCGCGGCGAACGCTATAAATATATCACCTATTATGGTCTCTGGGACCTCGATGAACTCTACGATATCCAAGCCGATCCTGGCGAAACGAAGAATCTTTTCTACGACCCCGCGCACCGAAAGACCGCCCAAGCCATGGAGGCAAAACTCTACGCCCGCATGGAGGAGCTCGGCGGCATGAATATACCACTCAACGCCCCCAAAGGCGGCATCAACGATAAGCGCCTCCGAGACCGCGGCGGGCAGACCGGCGCCGATTTCCCCGCCCCTTTCGTCGTCGAAAAACCCTTGAATCAAAATGCGAAGTAGTTGTACGGCACAAATACCGCACCTAACGACTGATTGCACCAAGCCAGAGTAAGTTCGCGAGAAATCTTTGTATCGTGCAATCTTCGGCCAAATCAAGGCAAGGGTGCGCACACGCTCCCGAGGACGCCCCATGTTGCAAGCGCTGAGTCGATTACTCACGCATACCCGATTGGTGGTTTCGATGCCCGTCGGAAGGAAAAATGCCCAATTGGTGCGCCTTGTTGACCGCGGCAGGAGCGTTGCGCACACCTAGGCGGTCGTAGATATGGGCGACGTGTTCGTCCACTGTCGCATAGCTGATCTGAAGACGATCCGCGATTTCCTTCTTCAGCAATCCCTCACCCAGCATCGTCAGCACCTCCATCTGGCGTTCGGTGAGAAGCGCATCGGCGCCATTTTTTGGGAGCCGATTTTTTAACGTGTTAAGGATGAAACGGGCAACGCCGGCATCGAGCGAGGCTCCTCCACCCATCACGGTGCGGATGCCTGCGATAATCGTGTTCACCGTGGACGACTTCAATAGGTAGCCACCCGCCCCCAGCGAAATCGCACGCAACACATCGGCTTCGTTGTCCGACTGCGTGAGGATCATGATCTTGGCCCCAGGGGCGGAAGTGAGAAATTGGGGCAGTGCTTCGAGCCCATCCATTCCGGGCAGGCGCAGGTCCAACAGGATTAGGTCGGGCATAGCCTTGTTCGAATTGTGCCGTAAGCTGCGCAGAGCGATCTCGGCGGTGCCAAACTGACTAGCTAGCTGGATCCCAGGTTCCTGTTCCAGCGCTAGAACGATCACCTCGCGGTAGCGCGGATTGTCCTCCACTAGCATGACTAGGATCTTTTTTTTCATGTAAAAATTTCAAACCAGCGGCGTTCGAGCCGCAAAACTATGCATGCGCCTTTCAGCACTGACGGATCGACTTTGACTTCAGCTCCCAATAGGCGCGCCCGGCGATTCAGGGAGGCGGGCACTTGGCCATCTAGGCCGTAACCGTTGTCGGTCACCACGAGAGTTATCGTGCCTTCAGCCGCCGACAGCCGCGTATGCGCGCACGTTGCACCAGAATGACGGATGATATTGATAAGGCTTTCCTGATAAAACAGGAGCAGGTCGATCCGTTTGCGGGGGCTAAGTTGCCGCAGCACGGCCTCGCTCTCAAATTCGATTTGGTGCTCCATGTCCGCCAGAATGCGGGTGGCAGCGTGTCGCATGTCGTCCACTAAATCTCCGTGCAGGTTCTCAGCTTCGAGCAGATTAGTGCAGTTCCGGGCGGCCTTGCCAGTGCGCTCTGTGAGTGACCGCATCCGTTGCAGCAGATCGCCTAGGCGCTCTGGTGCAGCTCGGGCCGAAATCGCAAGATCGCTGAGCAAGCCAATGGCGTGCAGGTCGGCCCCAAGTTCGTCGTGCAGGTCTGCCGCGATCCGTTTTCGGGTCTCCTCGATCACGCGTTGTTGGCGAACGCGGTTAACCAGAACGATGACTACCACTCCGCAGGCGAGCACAGCCGCCAACCCGGCCAGACGCGCCAAGTTGGTTTTCTGCTGCGCATAGCGCCGATTGAGTTCCGCGCTGATCAGCGGACGCTCCCGTTCCAATTCGTGCCGCTGCGCTAGCTGGTTCAACCAGGTGCGGACAGGCAAGATTGGGCCGTAGAAATTCCGGCCATCGGTCAGGCTTAAAAGAGGGCGGGCTGGATCATCGGTCTTGAAGTTGGCGACGACCGGTCGATTCAGTGCGACATTGTGTCCATTCGAAAATAATTCGATCTCAGCAAAACCCAGCCGCGGGGTGGCCGAAGGCAAGAGTTGGTCGTGGTTCATTTTGACAGCAACCAAGCGCACATAGCGGCAGTTCGTGGCAGGAAACGTCGCCATCAGAATCGGTCCGACGTCGTAGAGGCTGTCGTGGCGCAATTCGACCAGCATTCGGGCATCTGAGAAATCCGCCATATTGGCCCCAAAGACGCGGAGCAATCGCGGGAGTCCAATATCACCAGAAAAGGCCTGAGGCACCGTGTCGCTTTGGTCCACGGCATGGAGGTGCAGACGGGAGAGCGGAAGACTTCTACCCAGATCGAGGGTCAGGCTGGGCTGGTCGCCCAGATCCGAGGAGCTGAGAAAGGCCACGCTCTTATTTCCCGCGGCGGCCACCATCAAATACGGCAGAAAACCATCCACGACCGCCGCATCCGGCCAGCCTGGTGCAGTGCTACGTTCATGATTGCCGGGGAATCGCACCGATTTATGCAGGGCCACGTTTTCTTCGCCGCTGAAGGCGAGGATCTCCGCAAATTGGAGGACAAAATTAGCGTCGAATTCCCGTCTGGAAAGAATCGTAGCTTCGATTCGTATCCAGGAAGCTTTCATACCATGGCAAGGTATGACCACAGGGGCGATGCGGGGCAGCAGGCCATCACGGCCAGTGAATTCGGCGACGATTTTTCCGGTGTGGTCTCCGCTGGTTCCAGCCCGCAAACGAAACGCTTTGGGAAAGCCATCTGATTGAAAGCCGTTGACCCCATCGCGCCGGATGGCGGGCACCAACACGACTTCATCAAGTGGCATCGCATCGCCGAACTCGATTTCCACCCACTCGCCCTGCTCGGCGGTGTCGTAGCCGTTGGAGCGGGAGCCAATGGCCCCAACACCGCCGCCGAGATGGTAATTGGCCAACTGGGCCAGCTGTGCGTCGATTTCCAGCAGACGCGACTCGAGCAAGGTCAGGGAAAGTTCCTGCGGCGCGACTGCAGCTGACAAGGTCGACAGCATCCCGGCCATCAAAATTGGGGCAATTTGCCGGGCCTTCACGCGCATCGACCCTTAAAACACCTCGCCGTCTCAACAGTCTAGCCGTTTCCGTTGCCGCGGTCCTCATGCCCTCTCACCACCCTGTGAACACAGGGTAGGACCGCGATCGTTTTTAGGATAGTATTCAGCCAATGTATTGATCCCTCTTCTGTAGCCTATAGAGCGGGCTGCTTCCTGCTTCGATCTTTTCCTAGTATCCCCCGCTGCTAGGTGCCTCAACCCCGCCCAGAACCCCCTTGATGAATCACCACTCACTTCGCTACGCCTGCTCAAACGCCCAGTCACGTTCTCCCTCGCCGTGCAAAATCTGTCGGTCTAGATCTACGTGAGCGAGGTAAGGCCGCGATTATACACTTACAGCCCGCCGCGCAACTATTCGCTCCCAATGCGAACACAATTCTAAGCCGAGAATTCCGCCATGAATTTCACTTACGCGTGTTTCCATCATTCCTGCCTCAATCGCTTACTCCTAGCGGCAGTGCTTGGTGTCGTCGTCACTTCCGCTCCGAGCTTTGCTCGGGCCGCCGTCCCGGCCACTGCAGAAGCGTCGCGTCTGCCCGCTTTTTCCTGGAACCACGTGCCTCTTTACATGCACATCCGGAAGAGCACCGGATTCACTCCGGAGGAGCTGCGTTATCTGGCCGAATTTCCGTTAATTGCCTTTAGTTAATTTCACTTTTTTGGTTTTATGATGTTTTATTCTAAGTTCAGGTTTCACGTCCTCGCCGGCGTGTTTCTCGACGGCAACGTCAAGGTGCTCGAGCCCGACTATCTGCGGAAGGATATAGGGCCAGAGCGGAAGCAGGCAGTCGTCGATGGGTATCACGCCATGATGGCAGCGACCCGAGTGGCGATCGGTCCGAAAAAACTCATGGTCGCGAATCTCGTGCGCGCCCGTTTTCCCGATGCCGGACTCGGTTGGTTGGGCGCCTTCGACGGCTCCTATTTCGAAGGTTTCGAAACCACGGTAGGTACGATCCCCCGCGAGGAATATGTCGCCAAAGGAATCGCCGCGGCGCAGAAGGCGGCCCGTCAGGGAGTTATCGTGGCATTCACCGCCGGAATTGGAAAGCTCGGGTTAAGCGAAACCGGCAACGCGCAGCTAACAGATGAGATTCGCAGTCGCGCAACGAAGGATACGGAGACCCAACAGCGACTCACCTACTGTCTCGCAATGTTTCTAATCTGCGCGGAGAAATATTCCTACTTCCTCGCGCACGACGGCTACGATGCGACCAAAAGTTCGGCGTGGCTGAAGCGTCCACCCGAGTTTGAGCGCCCTCTGGGGCCGCCCACCGGAAAGGCACAGCGGGAGGGCTACACTTATACCCGCGAATTTCGCCAGGCCTCGGTGTGGCTCGACATCAAAAACGAGCAGGCGCGAATCACCTGGCACTAGAAAGCGAAAACAAAAACTTCGTCGTGAAACGCACCCTTATTCTCCTAAACGCTCTGCTGTTTGCGGCGCTGACCGCACTGCAAGCCGCCGATGCTACAAAGCCCAACATCATCCTCGTGATGCCTGATGACGTGGGCTACGGCGACTATGCCTGCCTGGGCAATCCGATCATGCGCACGCCGTCGGTAGATGCGTTCAAAAAAGAGAGCCTGCTATTCACCCAGTTTCATGTCAGCCCGACGTGCTCGCCGACTCGCGCAGCGCTAATGAGCGGACGGCATGAGTTCAAAAACGGCGTGACTCACACAATCTTGGAACGTGAGCGCATGAATCTAAAGACTTTCACCCTGCCGCAGATGCTCAAGACGGTGGGCTACACGTCAGGGATTTTCGGCAAGTGGCACTTGGGCGACGAGGAAGCGTATCGCCCCGATAGGCGCGGCTTCGACGAAGTCTATATCCACGGCGGCGGCGGCATCGGGCAAACGTATCCGGGCTCATGTGGCGATGCTCCAGACAACACGAACATCAATCCGGCGCTCTGGCATAATGGGCAGTGGGAGAAGACGACGGGCTATTGCACTGACCTGTTTTTCGCCCAAGCCATCAAGTGGATGGACGCGAAGCGGCACGCGAAGCAGCCATTCTTTGCCTACATCCCGCTAAATGCGGCGCACGGCCCGTGGGTCTTGCCTAAGGAATACTATCAGCAATATCTCGGCAAACCCGGCGTATCTGAGGACGTCGCGAAGTTCTTCGGTATGATTGAGAACATCGACACGAACTTCGGCGCACTGCTCGCAAAGCTCAAGGAATGGGGCATCGCGGAGAACACGCTGGTCATCTACCTCGGCACCGATAACGGCGGCTTCGCTGAGGCTTGCAAGATCTTCAATGCAGGCATGAGAGGCAGTAAGGTCACGCCCTATCAGGGTGGCACACGCTCGCCGTGTTTCTTCCGCTGGCCCGTCGGTGGTATTCCTGCCGGGGAGGAGTGCGAGATCACCGGCGCGAGGTTATCTGCCGAGGTGAAGCAACAGGTCGAAGGCCGCAGTCTGCTTCCTCTGCTCAAGAACCCCCGGGCCGATTGGGCGGAACGGGTGCTCGTCCATCACGTCGGCCGCTGGGAAAAGGGTAAGGCGGCGGAGTCCAAATACACTAAGTGTGCGATCCAAAACTCGCGATTTACACTGGTGAACAACATTGAGCTCTACGACCTCAAAGCCGATCCTAGCGAAAGCAAAAATGTCCTCGCCGAGCACCCCGAGGTCGTCGCCAGTTTCCGCGCCACCTACGACCAATGGTGGACCGATGTACTGCCCAAGCTCGTGAATGAAAACGTCGCTGCCCCGAAAATGAATCCCATGAAGGAGCTTTATTGGAAGCAATTTGGCGGCGGCCCAGACGAGGCCCTGCTCAATCGTATGGACCCGAATTCTCCACCCAACCCGGATGCCTCCCCTGCAGCGAAGAAACGAAATGCCAAAGCGGCCAAGTAAACCCATTTATCAGCCTAAGCATGGAACCTGTCGCAACCGTCCTTATCTCGCAGCTAAGCGCGCCGCACCTAACCAAATTCCCGGCAACTAGCCGCCATAGCTGAAACGGTAGACCCGGGCTGACCGGGCCCATCACTACTAGTCGTATTCCCATTTCCCTAAGCACCCACCCTTAAAATAACCAGATACACATTTCCTATGAAAACCCCTACCAAAACCGCGAAAGTGAGCACCGTTCTCGCTGCTTGCCTCACGCTCGCCAACATCGCCCTAGCCCAGTCGGTCCCGAGTTCTCCAGCTAAAGCCGTGATAACGGACACCATCGTTCTCACTCCCTTCGAGGTCGCCTCCGAAAAAGACAATGGCTACGCCGCCAGCGAGACGCTCGCCGGCACCCGCATGCGCACGAGTCTGAAGGATGTCGGCGCCTCCTTGAACGTGTTGACCCCGGAGTTCCTCCAGGACCTAGGGTTGAATTCATTGAACCAAGCTTTGCTGTATACGGCCAGTGTGGATACGAATGAAGGCGACAGCAACGATGCCACCCGGGTGAATGGCACTCACCTGCGCTACGGCAACGGGCAGACTTATCGCATACGCGGATTTTCCACGAATGTCGGCAGCCAATCGATGTCGCACGATTTCTTCTCGGCGCTCGAACCGACCGACAATTACAATCTAGAGCGTATCACGCTCGCCCTCGGGCCGAACGCTCTGCTCATTGGCGTGGGCAATCCCCAGGGTGTGGCGGTGACGACGACCAAGCGGGCTCAGACCACCAAACAGAAAACTTCGCTGCAGTTTCAGGCGGACAGCGACGGATCGGCCCGCCTGTCGGTCGACCACAACCAGCCATTGTTTAGGGACAAACTGGCCCTGCGCATCAACCTCCTGCACGATAAAGCCCGGGAGTTCCGCCAATATGAAGGCCGCAATCAGGAGCGCATGACGCTCAGTCTGACCGCCAAACCGCTGCCCGATACCAAGATCACGATTAACCATGAGAGCTACACGGTGAACAACAATGTCAGCAGCTTACGGACATTCTTCGACAGCAGTGTGATTCGCTGGCTGGCCTCCGGCAAACCCACAATCGAATTTTTGCCGGCCGGGCAGGCGTGGACGACTGCCCGCTCCTATGTAAACGCGGCCGGGAACCCGATCCCGGTGGCGGCAGGTGCGGTTGACGCCAACCGGAATGGGTATGTTGATTCCGCCCTCGAGTTTGATCCCAAGGTCGCACTCAGCCAGACCACCGGCCACTCACTGACGTGGGTCGCGGGGCTGAAACTAGTCAATCCGATGATCAATATGCGTTACCAAGGCAGTATGCAGAACGCCACCTTTGACGGCACGAGCAGTGGGAACTTCCAAAGCATGAATCCGTGGGCCGCGCTCGGCTTGAAGAAAGACATCAATCTCAATACCGGCACCTGGGATGTTCCCTCCAACCAACAGCATGGGCGCTGGACCCAGTTTTTGGTCGAACAAAAATTGGCGCAGAACCTCTATCTTGAACTGGCGGGTAACGGGGCAGTCTATCATCAGCATCTGGATCCGGGCTTCGCTACGGCCGTCACAATCGATCCCAATCGGTATCTGCCGGACGGATCGCTCAATCCCGGTTACTTGGTGCCCTATGTGACTAACCAGCCGACTCAATACCGGCCCTGGCTCGGGAAAAATAATGAATATCGCGCGACCCTGTCCTATGAATTGGATCTGACCAAGCGGAGCCGTTGGTTAGGCTTGCACAATTTTTCGACGCTCTTTCAGGATACCAAAAACATCACGACGGAGGATCTAATGCGCGTCATGAACGCCGGCAGCGTGAATCTCCCGGTCACGACCGCCAACGGCTGGAATGCGGACGCCCTGAACGGCGTACACACTCTCACAACGCGAGCCTATTTTCTTAACGGAAATGTGCCGGTCATCCCCGATGAACATCAGATCCTCAAAAACCTCGCCGTGCTTAACAGCTACAAGACGTTCGTGGGCGCAACGGCCAACGAGCAGGCACCGATCGATCTCCAGCCCGAACTGTTTCTGGCCGGTCGGCGGAATCAATTCACGGACAAGACCATTTCGTTGGGCTGGCAGGCGCGGTGGTGGAGCAACCGCTTGGTCACGGTGGTCGGCTATCGCAGTGACAAGACCAAGACCTACGCGGCTCCCGCCGGGAACACTACCCGCAACGTCGCCCTGCCCCAAATCACCGGTTCCGATACCATTTTGACCAAGCGATTTTGGGCCCCTTCGAGCACTCTCACTTTTGTTGAGCCGGCCAACATTATCGCGAACGGCATCTCCCGCACTCTTGGCGCCGTCTTCCATGCGCTGCCGTGGGTCTCACTCACCTATAATCAATCGACCAACTTTCTGCCGGTCAGCAGCGCCACTTGGGTCAACGCGTTCGGCGTCTCGGCCCCGAATTCGAAGGGCGCGACCAAGGAATACGGCCTTCGCTTTAACTTGCTGCAAGACCGGCTTTCCGTGTCCCTGACCAAATTCGGCACCGCGGCCAATGATCAGGCCCGGAATGCCAGCGGCAACGCCGGCGCCAGCAGAAACATCATCGCTCGGTTGCGGGCCAACTATAAGAGCCTCGGGGATTCGCACTTTCAGACCCTGCCCGACTTCGGCGGCTATCCGATCGAACCCGGCGATCTTTCGGACACCTGGAGCTATCAGGCCGATGGCTATGAAATGAACCTGACCTACAATCCTTCGCGCGACTGGCGGCTGGCACTTTCGGGCAGTTCCAACACCAACAAACTCGGAGCCCACCTGCTGGCGCTCAACCAGTGGGTGAAAACCGATACTCTGTATACTGGTCTGGGCAGTTGGCGGAAATACGCGACCGAACTAAACAAGGTCGCGGCCGGTCAGCGATCCGCGTCCTTCGATCTCAATCCGGCAGATCCCGTCCACGTGGCCCAGGCGACGGCCGATGCGCTTTTTATCAATCAGCAAGCAGACGCGCAGGAATTGCTGCTGAAGAACGATCAGGCCCTGACGGGGATCACCACTTCTTCGGCCGGCAAACTCGCGTTCAACGGGCTGATCACCCGGGTCTTTAACGAAGGCCGGTTGAAAGGCTGGACCGTCGGCAGCAATTTCCGCTGGCGCAGTGGCGGAAGCGTCGGCTACGAGGACTTATTTAATAGCGCCGGAAATCCGACCGGCCTGTTCGACACGAGTAAGCCGCTCTATGGAAAACCGATTTGGGATCTAGGAGCGATGCTCTCCTACTCGCGCCGGCTGTCCAACAAGGTAACTCTGCGGGTACAGTTGAATATCCAGAATCTGCCGAATTGGCAGGAGCCGATCGTAGTGAAGAAGACCTATGATACCAATGCCTACAACGGCACCCCCAACGCCCTGGTCCCGGTCGTCTGGGAATTGCGCCGCCCGCGCAAGTGCGTCCTGAGTACAACATTTGATTTCTGATTCCCAAGTAGGGCCGGGCCTTCGACCGGCCCTACTTTCAATTCCTCTAATGAAGCTCCTCCACCTCGACTGTTTTCTTCTCTTTATTCTCACGGTCGTCGTCGCCTCTACGGCTCACGCCTCCGCCGCTCAGCGCCCCAACGTCGTCTTCATCTTCGCCGACGATTGGGGCTGGGGAGACCTCTCATCGCATGGCCATCCGTGGCTGAAGACGCCGCACTTGGACCGACTAGCCCGCGAAGGCACTGATTTCCACCAGTTTAACGTCCTAAATCCGGTCTGCTCGCCGAGCCGCGCCGCGGCGATGACAGGCATGTTTCCTTCGCGCTTCGGCATTCACGAACACTTTGCCGCGCCAGCACAAAATCTCGCGCGCAACATGCCTGACTGGCTCGATGCGCGCGCCCCTACTACCGCGCGTTTTTTCCAGCAAGCCGGCTACCGCACCGCCCATTTTGGCAAATGGCACCTCACCAATCGCAACACCCACGGCGCGCCCGCTCCAACCGCCTACGGCTTCGATGAGTTCGCCGTCTTCAATGGCGGTGCCGAAACCGCCTCCGCCACTCTGCACGCCACGCCCGAGAACGCGGTAAAGTTTATCACCGCTCACAAAGATCGGCCATTCTTCCTCAACGTCTGGCTCCACGAAAGCCACCTGCCCCACGTCCCCACAAAGGCTTCGATGGAAAAATGGTCGCACTTGGACGAGCAAAAACGCGTCTACGCTGCTGTCATCACCGATGGTGATAACGCCGTCGGTCGCGTGCTCGAAGCACTCGAGCGAGCCGGCGTCGCGCAAAATACGATCGTAATATTTTCCAGCGACAACGGCCCCGAAACCACCGCGCTCAAAGTCCAGCAAAACTCCCGCGACGATGATGCTGGCGTCACCGGCTACGGCGGCTACTATAGCGTTGGCTCCAGCGGCGGCTTGCGCGGGGAAAAGCGCAGTCTCTTCGAAGGCGGCGTGCGCGTGCCTTTCCTCGTGCGCTGGCCCGGTCACACCCCGGCCGGAGTAATCAATAACACCACCGTCCTCACCGCCGTAGACCTGCTGCCGACTCTCTGTGCCGCCGCCAGCGTCACGCTTCCGCCCGAATACCGCGGCGACGGCGAAAACTTACTTGCGGCGCTCAACGGAAATAGCGTCAGGCGCACGAGGCCTATCTTCTGGGCGTGGACCGGCAAAGCCGCCGAGCCCAATTGGTGGCCTCGGCTCGCGGTCCGTGACGGCGATTGGAAGCTTGCACTCACCTCGGACGCTAAACGCGTCTCGCTTCACCTCCTCACCACCGACCGAGTCGAAGCGATCGATGTCGCGAAAGATCATCCGGAAATAGTCGCCCGCCTGACTAAGCTCGCACTCGCGTGGAAAGCCACGCTTCCCACCACCGTTGATTCGGCGTGCATCAGCGCCATCGATCGCGCCGCCGCAGCCACCGCGTCCGATGCACCTGGCGCGCCGAACCCTCCGGTCAAAAAAGCCCCGATTGACCGCGCCGCCGCCTTCGCGCGCATGGACACCAACCACGACCAGTTCCTCACCCTCGAAGAATACGTCGCCGGCATGAACGGCGCACCTAATCTAGAATCGCGTTTTAAGAATTTTGATAAAAACAGCGACGGTAAACTCAGCCGAGAAGAATTTGTAAGTCCGGCCGGCTAATAACCCAATCGGCACCGTTGCGTCGCACGCGTTTTCCATGATCTATTCTCTCCCCCGCTTTGCGAGCCTCGTGCTGGCCCTCGTCCTTTTAGCGTCGGCTCCGATCCGCGCCGCTTCTACTCCGGCAAAAAACAATCCCACCGCGGAGCTGTCGATGGACCAGATGTGGGGCACCCCCACCGTCCTGCCGAGCCGCGAATCCTCCGAGCGCGTCGCCCTCTTCCGCGACGGTAACTACGGCATGTTTATCCACTGGGGCATCTACTCGCACCTCGGCGGCCAGTGGAAGGGGCAGACGTTTTACGGCATCGGCGAATGGATCAAACGGCAGATGAAAATCTCCGAACCCGACTACATGGCCGAGGCGAAGAACTTTAACCCGACCGCTTTCGACGCACGCGAAATTGTCCGCGTCGCGAAAGCCGCCGGTATGAAATGGATCATCATCACCTCGAAGCACCACGACGGCTTCGCGATGTTCAAGTCGGCCCATCCCTTCAACATCGTTGATGCCTCGCCCTTCGCCCGCGACCCGATGAAGGAACTCGCCACCGCCACCCGCGAGGCCGGCCTCGGTTTCGGTTTTTATTATTCGCACAATCAGGACTGGACCGCCCCCGGCGGTAACAACGGTCCCAAGCAAAACGCCGACGGTTCTCTCGCTTCCTTCGATCAATATTTCCGTGAGAAATGCTACCCGCAGGTGAAAGAAATCTGCACGCAATACGGGCCACTGAACTTCGTCTGGTTCGACACCCCCGACACTATGCCCACTAGCCGCGCTCGTACGCGAGACCCAACCCGGCGCGCTGCTCTGCAGCCGCGTCGGCTACGGGCTCGGCGACTACCTAAGCAAGGGAGACATGGAAGTACCGCCGCGCAACCTGCCCGGCCTCTGGGAGACCTGCGACACGACGAATGATTCGTGGGCCTACGCGTGGTATGATCAAAATTGGAAAGACCAGAAAGAGATCCTCCATCGCTTAGTTTCCACCGTCGGGCGCGGCGGCACCTATTTGCTGAACGTCGGCCCTGATGGCTCGGGCCGTATCCCAGCCCAAGCGATAAAATTTCTCCTGCAAGCCGGCGAGTGGATCAAACGCTACCCGCAGGTGGTCTACTCCGCCGGCGCCTCGCCGTGGGACCACGCGCAACCTTGGGGCGATGTCACGACGAGCGGCAATACGCTCAACCTCGTCGTCTTCGATTGGCCGGCGCAGGGGCGCCTCATGCTCCCCGGCCTCCAAACCGAGATCGCCGCCGCCGGCGTGGTGTCGGGCGGAAAACTGCTACCAGTCACTTGGAAAAAACGCGGCACATGGACCGAACTCCAACTCCCCGAGGCCCCGCCGGATCGCCCCGCCTCGGTGATCGCTGTAAAGTTGCGGGCCGCCCCTCAGGTCGACCAAACGCTCGGCGTGCATCCGAATCTCCCGACTAGCCTACTCCTCGAATTTGCCGAAGTGAAGGACGCCACCAAAAAGGAAATCCGCTGGATGGAAAAATTCGGTGAATGGAAAGCCGCCAACCAAGTTAGTGACTGGAAACCCGGCGGGAGAGCGGTCTGGACCGTCAACGTCGCAGAAGCCGGCGACTACCGGCTCGAGTTAAACTACAAGGGTGAAGGCAAGCTCGTCTGGCGCATCGAGACAGACGAAGGTGTGAAGATTCAAAACCAACAAAATTCCTCACCTATTTATCACTCGCATCCTTTCGGCCTCCTCACGTTTAAGACGCCGGGCCAGCACACTATCGCGGTCTCACTGGTCGACGGCCCCCGCGAAATAGCCAGCCTTCAAGCGCTCCGCCTAAGCCCCGTCGAATGAATCTCCAACTCGCTCTCCTCGCCGCGATTGCAGCTTCGCTGGTCCACGCGGAGTCATCTTCCTCCGCTAACTTCGCCCAGCTGCGCGAACAAGTCGCCGCGCTCGGTGAGCTAAAGTCGCCGCCTCCCGTCTACGATGCCGTCGGCTTCTCTTCCGTTGGCACCATCAAACCCATCTTTTTCGAGGGCCTCGCATATCAGGGAAAGCCAACACGAGTTTTTGCGTGGCTCGGTCTGCCTGCCAAAAGCTCCGGCAAAGTTCCTGGCGTAGTGCTCATTCACGGCGGTGGCGGCACTGCGTTCAAAGAGTGGGTCCAGAAATGGAACGAACAAGGCTTCGCCGCGATCTCGATCGCCGTCGAAGGCCAGACCGATGAGCGCATTCCCGAAGCCCCGCGCGGCGCCCAATGGAAACGACACGCCACCGCCGGCCCCGCACGTAATTTCATCTACGGCGACTCCGCCGCGCCGCTGACCGATCAATGGATGTATCATGCTATCGCCGCTACGGTTCTCGCTAACTCCCTCCTCCGCTCGCTTTCCGAAGTTGATGCCGCGCGCGTCGGCGTTTGCGGCATCTCATGGGGCGGGGTCATTACTTCTACTGCGGTGGGCATCGATACGCGTTTCGCTTTCGGTATTCCGATCTACGGCTGCGGTGGGCTCGACCGTGCGGCCAAAAACTACGTGAGCGCCCTCCGCGAAAACGCGATTTATCATGAGGTCTGGGAGCCGCTCCTTCGTCTGCCCCACGCCACAATGCCGCTGCTCTGGCTCACCGGTCCACGCGACGAGCACTTCCCGCTCGATGTGCAACAGGCCAGCTACCGCGCTGCCCCCGGGCTACGCCAGATTTCGGTTCCCTTCGATATGAAGCACGGCCATCAGGCGGGCTGGCTGCCCCCCGACAGTTACGCCTTTGCGAAAGCCGTCGTCGAAACCGGCCGGCCCTGGGCGCGCGAGCTGACCCAGAAAAACCAAGAGGGCCTCGCTCAGGTCGAATTCTCAGTCACCCGCACCGTCCGCAGTGCGGTGCTCATATTTAAAAGCGACGCCGACTGGAAACAAATCCCGGCCCAACTCAAAACCAACTCGGGCCGCGCCGTCGCATCGGCCGCGGTTCCCGTCGGCACCTCCGCCTACTATTTCAACCTCGATGCTGACGGGGTGACGCTATCCTCGGAGTTTCAGGCTGTCGCCTTGTCCACGCCGAGCCGATAAGACCTCCCTTTAAACTTCGCATGAACATCAGCAAAATAGCTGCTTTCGTCCACCCCGCCGCGCTGGTTAGCCCTTCCGCCGGCCGCTGCCCCCGATCCCCACAAGGTCTTTTCGGCTTAGGCGCAGAGCGAAATCATGTTTACGTCAGAGCCCGTGGTTGGGGTAAAGGCAAACCGGGTTAATCGCACGCGCACCCCTCGCGATGCTCTCGATCGTGACGCCAACGACGCGCACCTACTTAGCCAACGGCTTTCTGGAATTCCTCGGGTCACTACAAAACCACGCTCAAACTGCCATGAAACCCACCCTCGCACTGGTCTGCACGCTAGTGCTCTCGCATTTGTCCGGAGCAGCCTTGGCTGAAGTCACCCGCCCCAACATTGTCGTCATCTACACCGACGACCAGGGCTACGGCGACATGAGCGCGCTCAACCCACACGCGAAATTCCAGACGCCGAACCTCGACCGGCTCGCCCGCGAGGGCCTCACGTTCACCGACGGCCACAGCGCCGACACGGTTTGCACGCCCTCGCGCTACGCTTTGCTGACGGGGCGTTACAGCTGGCGCACCTCGCTCAAGAGCGGGGTGCTGCACTCGGACGGCGAGTGTCTGATCGCGAAGGACCGCATGACCGTGGCGTCCTTGCTTAGAGAAAACGGCTATGCCACCGCCATGTTCGGCAAGTGGCACCTCCAGATGAAGTTTCCCGGCTCGATCGGAAAACGCGATTGGACGCAGCCGATCACGGACGGACCCAACGCGCACGGCTTCGATGAGTATTTCGGCATCCCAGCCTCGATGAATTACGGCGTGCTGACCTTCATTGAGAACACCCGCGTCAGTGATCCCCCATCGCTCTGGACCCATAAAAAGCCGGATTCCGCGCGTAACACGTTTCGCTTCATGCCACCCTACGACGCGGAGAGGCAGAGCCCGGATGATATCGAGATCGCGCCGTCGTTTCGCGACGACATCTGCCTGCGGGTCTGCACGGAGAGAACCTTGGACTACATCGCAAGCCACGCGGCAAAGGCCAAGGCCGGGAAACCCTTCTTCATGTATTTTGCGCTGAATTCGCCGCATCTTCCGCACAGCGTCGCACCGGAGTTTGTGGGTAAGAGCCGCGTGGGCGCCTATGGGGACTTCATGCTGGAGACCGATTACCGTATCGGCCAGGTGTTAGCGGCGCTCGACGCCCAAGGTCTGGCGCAAGACACGCTCGTGTTTCTCACCAGTGATAACGGCGCGGAGACTGGCTACGCCAAGCGGCTCCAGCAGTATGAACATAACAGCAGCGGCGAATTCAAAGGTGGCAAACGCGACATCTACGAGGGCGGACATCGCGTGCCCTTTGTGCTGCGCTGGCCCGCGATGATCAAAGCCGGCCGCACGTGCGACGAACCTGTGGGGCAGGTGGACCTACTCGCGACCTGCGCTGATCTCCTCGGTGTCACCCTGCCGTCCAACGCTGGCGAGGACAGCTGCAGCCTGCTGGCCGCCCTGCGCGGCGACGACTATACGCGGCCCTTGCGCGGCCCGCTCATGCATCACTCCGGCAACGGCTATTTTGCGATTCGCCAAGGACCTTGGAAATTGAACTTGTTTCGCGGCTCCGGAGGCAGCCTAAAGCCGACGTTCGTCCAACCGAAGCCGGGCGAACCTCCCTTTGAGCTCTACAATTTACGGAGCGATCCACGAGAGACGACTAACACCTATGCCCAGCAGCTCGAGCGCGTGAACCTCCTCGAGGCAATCGCCTCCAAGATGGTTCGAGACGGGCGGAGCACGCCGGGCCCGGTCCAGAAAAACGACGGCCCAATGCTCTGGCCGGAGCTTGCGACCTGGATGCCCGAAGCCGCCGACCTGGCGAAATTCCAAGCCAAGGGGGTAAGCCTGAATGCCGTCGGCGGAGACCTAATAGATCGGTAAACCATCCCGGGCCTAAACAGCCCGGGTTTTGACGAATGAAAGCACCAAAATGAAACCAACTAGCATATTAGACGTGAGCGCCGTGTTCAGCCTGCTGCGGATGACCTTGGCCTGTACCTTTGCAGCCGCCACCACTCCGGCTTCGTCCGCCGGGTTAGCGGAAGCTCCGGCTGGGCCGACGGTTCGCGTCCCAGGCTTCACCTGGGACCGAGTTCCGCTCAATATCCATTTTGGCAAACGCCCCGCCGACCTCACCGACGCAGAAGTCGAGTTCGTTGCGCGTCACAGTAGCTTGATCGCGCTGGAAAAAAGCCACGGCGTCACCCCGCACGGTAGCACCGAAGCCGGTATCGCCGATTCCGCCCGCCGCATCACCCAGCGCAATCCCGCGGCCAAGGTGCTCTTCTATTTTAACGCCTTCATCAACTGGTCCGGCTATGATGCGTTTAAAACCTATCGCCCCGAGTGGACGCTGCGCTCCGCGTCCGGAGAAATCATCAAGCACCCCTCCGGCACGCCTCGGCCCGACCCCTCGAACGCCGACTTCCGCGAGTGGTGGTCTGACGTCGTAGCCAATGCGAATCGCTCTGCACCACTTGGCGGGGTGTTCATTGACGCACTGCCGCAGGCCCTGACTCCGGCGCTCGCCAAACAAGTCGGCGAGGAAAAAGCCCGCGATATCGTCGCAGGCCTGCGTGAGATGATCAACTTGACGAAGCGCAAGCTCGGCCCCGATAGATTCGTTGTAGCGAACGGTCTCCGCACGACGGATTTTCGCGAGATCCTCGACTGGGAGGGCATCGACGGCGTAATGATTGAGCATTTCGGCGCCTTCAAAACCGATTCGCCCACCGACATCAAAACGGACTTAGACTCGATCGCGCTCGCCGCCGCGAAAGGAAAGTTTGTCGTCATCAAAGGCTGGCCTGGTTTTAACTGGCTGGACAAAGAAATGATGCAGCGCCCCTACGCCGAGCTCCTCCGACTCGCCCGGGAGAGCCTCACGTTCCCGCTCGCCTGCTTCCTGATCGCCGCGCAACCCGGCTCGCACTTCTGCTACAGTTGGGGCTATACTGACACCCACGGGATGCTTGATGCCTACGCCGAGTTCGACCGTCCGCTCGGGCCGCCCAAGACCGATGCAGTATGGACGGGCCTCACCGCCACCCGAGAATTCGCCCACGCTTCCGTCTGGGTCGATCTTACCAGCAAGCAGGCCCGCATCGACTGGCACTGAGCTTGGAGACAACCAGTCTCATCATCTAATCACATGAAAACATTAACTCGCTTACTCCCGACCATGGTCTTCGCAACGCTAGCCACCGTCGCGGTAGCGAAGCCGAACGTCGTGATCATCATGCCGGATGATGTGAGCTTTGGTGATTACAGCACGTGGAATGCAGCCGGACCGCGTACGCCCAACGTGGACGCGCTGGGTAAACAGAGTGTCAGCCTCACCGATTTTCACGTTGCCCCGACGTGTTCGCCTTCGCGCGCCCAGCTGATGACCGGACGCTACACCAATGCCACCGGCGCGTGGCACACGATCAAGGGCCGGGAATTTCTCCGCGCTGACGAGATCACGATGGCCCAGCTTTTTGCGGAAAACGGGTATCGGACCGGGATCGTGGGTAAGTGGCACCTTGGTGATGCCTACCCATTGCGGCCCGAGGATCGCGGTTTCGCTTACACGGCCTTGATTCGCGGGGGTGGAGCCGACCAGCAACCGGCCTACTGGGGAAATTTGAATCTGGCCCCCAGCACCTATTTCGTGAACGGCAAACCCGTAGCGTTGACCGATGAGGACGACGGAATACCCGGCGCGTTCTCAACCAATTTTTTCACGAACCGAGCGATCGAATTCATGCGCGACAGCGTCAAGCAAGCGACGCCATTTTTCCTCTACGTAGCCTATAACGTAGCGCACGGTCCCCAAGACATGCCGCCTGACGCGCGCACTGGTATCAGCCCGCACACTGCCACGGTGGAAAATTTGGACAAGAATGTTGGGCGGTTGCTGGAATACCTGCGCCAGGCGCACCTCGCGGACAATACGGTGCTCGTTTTCATTCTGGGTGATAACGGTATGGCCAATGGCCTGCTGCGCGGCAACAAGGGTAACGAATACGAGGCCGGCCACCGCGTACCATTTTTTATCCGCTGGAAAGATGGCGGCTTGGCCGGCGGGACGGACTCGGCCCGCGAGGTAGCGCTCCTCGCGAGTGAAATTGATTTGCTGCCCACGCTAAAGGAACTCGTCGGCTTGCATGACGTAGCTCACCGGCCCGACCAGGTGCCCGTCCACGGACAGAGCCTCAAAGCGGCCCTCCTGCAGCAGTCGCGGACGGTAGTACTGCCGTTGCCGGATCGCGTACTGGTGGTCGACAACCAACGGGAAGACCAACTGGTCAAATACAAGCAGGCTTGCGTCATGCGCGATGAAACCAACGGCGCGGGCCAAATCGTGCACAAATGGCGCTTGATCAAACCCTCGTCGGAAAAACCGTGGGAACTCTACGACATTCTTACAGACGTTAAGGAGGCGCGGGATGTTTCCAAATCGGCAGACCATGCCGCCCTCATTACAGAGCTGAAGCAGGGTTATGAGAAATGGTGGAAAGAAGTCAGCGCCCGCGGGAGCGAATATGTCCGTGTCGTACTGGGATCGGACGTCGAACCGCGCATTTGCCTGTATGCCCACGACTGGCACAGTGACAACGGCGACCTCGCCACACCATGGAATCAAGGAATGGTTGCGGCTGGCCGGCCGCTAAATGGCTACAACGCAGTCCAATTCTCAAGAAGCGGAACATGGCGATTCGAATTGCGCCGCTGGCCGGAGGAAATTGCCGGCGAAACTAGCCTCGATTCTGCTCTCAGTCGGCCGATCATCCACAGCGGCGGTCAGACTGACCAGCCAACCCTAGGAACCGCGCTGCCGATCCGCTCGGCACGGATCAAGATTTGGAATGAGGCAACGATCTACGCAGACGTAAAGCAGTCGGTCGACCCCAAGGAGGACTATGCGCAATTCACAATTCCCGGACTGCCTGCCGGCCCCGCGATGATCCAAACGTGGTTCTATGGACCAGCCGGCGAGGATTTGGGCGGAGCGCTTTACGATTATGTCGAAGCGCTGGTTCACCCATAACCCCCTTATAGCGCGAATTCCCTTTGGTTTTTTCGGCTGACATGACCTCGCCAAATTAAGCCAGCTCGCGGGATAATCTGGGTCCAAACTAAAGGCACCAGATTATGAAAGGGAACCGTTACACTAACTAAGGTCCGACCAAAATTATGATCTTTCGTGTCCAGTTTTTCCGGTTCAGGTCAATGATCTCGAGTTGAAGGATGCGGACACCTATTACTTCGGTGAAGCCTGGCGTCTTTGAGGGATCGCTCGTCGCTCGCAAAGGGTTCAACTACGGCTTCGCACAGGTTCTACACTGCATTTTAGCGGCGTCTTTTTAGTGATTCCGTTCAGGTAACATGTTGAAAGCGACCCAGCCGTGCGCCAGCGCGGCCAGGTCCGATAAGTCTGAAGACTAGTCCAACTAAGATTTAGCTCTGGGCACAAAAAAACCGCCCGAAGGCGGTGAAGCGTGGTGGACGCCGAGGGTGTCAGCTATTTTGCTCCCAGAGATAGCTCTGGTTGTCGCTTTGGTTGTATGTTTTTATGGATAGGAGCCAAGTGTGATCAAGCCGTTCGAGTTAGCGGAACTAGTGTGGTTTCAAACGTCGCGATGTTCGCGTTAATCACCTCACGAATTTCATCCACGATTAAGGCACCTTCGACGTTAATTTCAGCGGCATTCTTGCCCATCACTCGCGCACCTAGCTCTACCTCAAGCTTGAGTCTGAGCAGTAAGTCTAACTTCTGCGCCAAGGTTACTAGCATGTCCTCAACCACGCGGCTTTGAATCACCTCGCCCTCTTCGCGCTGGTTCTTGGCTCGAGCGTGCCGAATCTGCTCTCGTAGCAACTCGGCCTTGAGCGTGTTCAGCTCACCCGTAGCCCTAGCGCGGCCCAAGCCTCGTTCAGCCTTGAAGGCCTGCCACGCCTCAAGATCGGCGGTCTCAGGTGCGCCTTCGAGCTGCCGCCAAAGGTACAGGCCTTGGTGGCTGACCTCTAGTTTCTTGGCCAAGATTTTCCATGTGAGCGGCTCCATACCTCTATCAAGTTCGTTAAAAAACCATCTGGGTTTTCTTGCGCGAGGTCGCTTAACCCACGTCCCACACTTGGCCGAAAAGATTCCTTAGGCCTACCCACCACCTACCCATCGATTATTCTCAGTTGGGCCAGACCTAGACAATCTAGGTAGAAGCTGCCACGGTATGAGTGCTGAGATTTGCTGGGGTTGGATGTTGGTTGAGGTAAAATTTGGCAGAATAATTATGACTTTACGGCAGTAGGGAGACTTGTGAACATAACCCTAAAATAATTCGCCTCTCAAAATCTAGCCGCTCCATCGCGCCCATCGCTTATCAACAAATGAAAATTATACTTTTATGTTTGGTGTTTTTAACCTCGGTC
>RGAX01000170.1 GCA_009919985.1 Opitutaceae bacterium | reverse complement strand
GCGCCGCACGACGGCACGCTCTTGCTACGCGATTTGACGGAAGGTCAGTTAGTGACCAGTGCCGCCGCTCAAAATGGCGGTACACTGCTTGGCGAGGTAGCGGATTTGAGCGCACTTATGGTGCGCACCAACATCAATGAAATCGATGTGGCCCGACTCAAGGTTGCCGACGAGGCGCGCGTGCGAGTCGATTCATTGAAAAACATGATGATGAACGGCGAGATCAAGCGCATCGCGACGTTTGCGAGTGAGTCGCTGGGTGATCGCACGCGGGTGTTTCCTGTTGATGTAGTGCTCGATGAAACCGATCCGCGTCTGCGTCCTGGGATGTCGGCCACGGTGATGTTCACCTTAGCGCAGGTGCATGATGTGAACGCGGTGCCACTTTCGGCGGTCTTTTCCAATGCGGATTCGGTGCGCTATGTTTTCCTGCGCAAGGGCGAGGCTTTTGAAGTGCGTGGCATCGATATCGGAATCGCAGATACGCGGCGCGTGCACATTATATCGGGTCTCGAGGTCGGCGATGAAGTCGCGTTAATGCGGCCCACGGAATACGAAGGCGAAATACCTCTTTCTAAACCAGCGGCGCCGGCTAAGCCCAGGTCGCCCAAGCGCGGTAGTCCCTGAGGCTATTTATGCGCCAGATTTTAATGGGCATCGGCAGTGGTTGGAACGAGGTGCTGGCGCATAAACTGCGCTCGTTTCTGACACTTTTTGGGATCATGTTGGGAGCTGCGGCGCTTGTGGGCATGCTCGGCGTAGTGAAGGGACTTTTGCGCGGGATGGAGACGATGATTTACGAGACGGGCGGGATCGAGCGGATCAGTGTCATGTCGCGGCCCGCACCTGAGGCGCAGCGTGAGATTGCGGCACTTTCGCCGGGGCGTACCTTAAACGATGTGGATGCGATTTTGGCCGCGGTGCCGTTGGCGCAAAACGTCACGGCGGAGGTGACGATTCCGGGTGGCGGGCGCATTTCGTTTCAAGGACGTGCGACGTGGCAAAATGTGCGCGGGGTATTACCGGCTACGTTTGTGATGGATCGTTTTGATGTGCAGATGGGCCGGACGATCGGAGACCTAGATAATGAACTGCAGACGCAGGTGGTTGTGCTCGGATCAAATATCGTCGATCAACTTTTCCCGCGTGGGACGGATGCTTTGGATCGCGTCGTCACGATCAATGGCCAGCCGTTTACGGTGGTCGGAGTGTTGCGCGAATATCGTAGCGGAATGGGCGGGGGATTTAGTTCGAAAAATCAGGCGGTGTTTATTCCCCTGACGACGTTGCAGACGTTGTACCGGCTCGATGAAAACGTGGATGTGCTCAACGTGAAAGTCGCCGATGTGGCAGACATCCCGATCGTGTTGCAGCAGATCGCCAATGTGCTCACGCACACGCATCGCGGGATTCAGGATATCCGTTTCGAAACGCGTGAAGATTTACTCCAACGCTTTGAGGAGACGCGGCGGAGCTATGTGGTGTCGCTCGGTGGAGTGGCGGTGATCGGGTTGATCGTGGGCGGGATTGGGATTATGAATGTGATGCTAGCCTCGATCAACGAACGTGTACGTGAAATCGGGGTGCGGCGCGCACTTGGGGCTAAGCGCATGGATATTTTGATCCAAATTTTGGGTGAATCAATCGCGCTGGCGGCGGCGGGCGGAGTGATGGGGATGGTTGCGAGCGTGTTTTTGATTATGCTTCTACAAAAAATTGTGGTGGAAGCGAATCGTCCTGAGCTCTCGCCGGCGGCGTTGGCGATCGGGGTGTTGTTCAGTGGCCTGGTGGGCGTGGTCGCGGGGCTTTATCCGGCGATCCGAGCCTCCCGGTTGAGTCCGGTTGAGGCATTGCGCTCAGATTGACGGTGCGCCTCGCTTGACGTGATTGGCGGTGGGCGTTGGCTTCTTGGGCATGAGTCAACTGCGTGCGGATTATAAGGCGGTTTGGACGTCGCTTTCCACGACGAAGGAAGATGCTTACATGGTCGTGTCGGGTTATACCGATGAGGAAAAATTTCACGCGGACGCAGAGGATACTCTCGATATCCTGCGAGCGACGACGGGCATCAAGCCGGATGATATTTTTTTAGAGATCGGCTGTGGTGTCGGTCGGGTGGGCAGGGTCCTGGCGCCGCTCGTGCGTGAGTGGATCGGCTGCGATGTTTCACCAAACATGATCACCCTCGCGGGGCGGCGTTTGATTGGCCTATCTAACACGAGGCTACAGGAAATTTCGGGTTACGACTTGCAGCCTATTCCTGATGCTTCGGTTGATGTGGTTTATACGACGGTGGTGTTCATGCACCTCGAGGAATGGGATCGCTATACGTATGTTTTAGAGGCGATGCGCGTCTTGAAGCCGGGCGGGCGGTTTTATTGCGATAATGCGGATATCGCTTCTGACGCGGGTTGGGCGATGTTTGAGGCAAGTCGGAAAATCGCACCAGGTGCGCGGCCCTCGCATATTTCAAAATGTTCTTCGGTGCCGGAGATCGATGCGTTTCTTAGACGGGCGGGTTTTAAGGAGGTGAAGGTCGCGACGCGGCCCATGTGGGTTTACGGCTGCGGCGTGAAGCCGTAGGGCGTGACGGATTTGAAACAGCGCTGCCACAGGGCATGAAAAAAGCGCGTCCGGTGGGACGCGCTCGGTGCTGGGCGGGGGGGCCGACTCAGTTAGTGCCGTGCGTTTTAGGCGTTTCGATCTTTTTGGGATCGGCGGGCTTCTCGCTCACGGGTTCATCTTTGGACGCGTTCTTAAATTCTTTGATCGATTGGCCGAGGCCTTTAGCGAGGGACGGGAGTTTGGAGCCGCCGAAGAGTACGAGCAAAATGATGAGAATAACAATGAGCTCGGGGGCGCCGAGTCCAAGGACGCCAGCAAAGGTAATGGGAGCAGCGGTCATAGTGTTGGCAACGTAGGCTGGAGGACGGGGCTGTAAAGAGGGAAAGCGAGTTAGGCCGCGGGCGGCCAACTAGTCTACGGCAGGGTCGGAAACACAACTTCATCACCCACGGTTGGTTGGCCCGCGATGATTTGAACGCCTAGGGTGCGGCCGCGGAGCTGACGGCTGGTGCGAAGGTTTGCCGTTGAGCGCAGTTCATCGTTGCGCGCGAGCAGTACCATATCGGGTTGCAGCGCGATGGGTGGAGCGGAGGGGGTGAGCGCCACGAAGGCAAAGTGGCGCTCGAGGTCGATCGCTAGGATGCGGCCGACGTAAAGATTAGGGCTGGGCGCAAGTTCCGTCGTGGGGGTGCTGGCGGTTTTGGGCGCGGGCGCGGTACCGCACCCGGTAAGCAAAAAAAACACCGCCAGCGGCAAGAGCGCGCGGGCGGTGTGTGACATCGGTCGGGTAACTCCTTAAGAGGATTTCGGGCCGGGGATGGTGGGCAAGAAGCCGGGCATCGCTGGTCCGCCGGGCAAGCCGGGAAGGCGGGCGGTGGCGGCAACTTTGAGCAAGTTCTGAGCGTTGTCGATCTGCTCGGCGTCGAAGAAGCCGTGGAGTTGGCGAATGCGCGTGGGGTGGCGCATTTTGCGAAGGGCTTTAGCTTCGATTTGGCGAATGCGCTCGCGGGTGACTTTGAATTGTTTACCGACTTCTTCGAGGGTGCGGCTGTAACCATCGACTAGGCCGAAGCGCAGGGAGAGCACGCGGCGTTCGCGCTCGGTGAGAGTGTCTAGGACATCGATGATCTTTTCGCGCAGGAGCGAATAAGCGGTCATGTCGTAGGGATTCTCAGCGGATTTATCCTCGATGAAATCACCAAAAGAGGTGTCGTCGCCGTCACCGACGGGGGACTGCAGGGAGATGGGCTGTTGGGCCATCTTCATGATCTGCTGCACGCGTTCGACGGGCAGGTTCATCTCGTCGGCCACTTCTTCCGGGGTCGGCTCATGGCCGAATTCCTGGAGAAGTTGTTTTTGGACCTGCATGACCTTGTTCAGCGTCTCGATCATATGGACCGGGATGCGAATGGTGCGGGCTTGGTCGGCGATGGAGCGGGTGATGGCCTGACGGATCCACCAGGTGGCGTAGGTCGAGAATTTGTAACCGCGGCGGTATTCGAATTTCTCGACGGCCTTCATGAGGCCCATGTTACCTTCTTGAATGAGGTCGAGGAAGGAGAGACCTCGATTGGTGTATTTCTTCGCGATCGAGATCACCAGACGTAGATTGGCTTCGACCATCTCGGTCTTAGCTTGGTGGGCCTCGCGGATGTGGACGTTGCTTTGGGCGACGACTTTGAGGAGGTCGGCCGGTGCGATACGCTGAGCGGCTTCAACTTGTTTGAGACGGGCGTTGATGGCCTTGGTATCTAGGGCAGCGTCCTTCTTGGTCTTGGGGTGCTTCGCGCGGTCGAGCTGGGCGAGGAGCGTCTCAATTTCCTCGAGGGCGGGGCGCAATGCTTCGAGGTATTCCTCGTAGACTTTGAGTTTAAAGAAGTACTTGCCGAAGGTACCGCGCAGGATGTTTTCGCGTTTTTTGAACTTCGCGTGGATGCGTTTGCGGTCGGCTTCGGTGCGGGCTTTGACGTACTCGGCCCAAGCTTCGGCGGTGCCGGCTTCGGATTTTTGGGTAAGTTCGACGAGTTTTTCGAGGCCCTTGAAGTAGGCGTCGCGGGACTCGATTTTCTTGTCGATGACGATTCGATCGAAACGCTCCTCTCGGGTGATAAGCTTGGCGCCGAGGGTGCCGATGTGCGCGCCGACGGCGGAGGCGACGAAGAGGGCGTCCATGGCCTTAGCTTCGGCGTTTTCGATGCGCTTGGAAATTTCAACTTCTTGTTCGCGCGTGAGCAGGGGGACTTGGCCCATCTGCTTGAGGTACATTCGGACGGGGTCGTCCAAGATGTCGTTTTGTGAGGTGCGGGATTCTTCCTCTTCGGCTTCTTCCTGGCGGGCCTTAAAATCTTCGACCTGATCGGGCTCAAGGATTTCTATTTCGAGGTTCTGTAAAATGGAGAGGACGTTATCGATTTCCTCTTGGTTTTCGACGGACTCGGGGAGGGCCTCGTTGATGTCGTCGAAGGTGAGGTAGCCCTGTTCCTTGGAGTGGCGAATCAGTTGGCGAATTTTTTCGTTGATGCTGCCGGGCACGGCGGGAACGCCCTCGGTGGAATCGGCGGGGGCATTCGGCTGGCGGTTGAGGACGGCCTCAACGGCTTCGGATTGGGCGGAAACGGCGGACTTGGCTTTGCGCGGCATAAATAATGAATGTGCTGAAGTCTTAAAAAACGCAAAAAGACGCTCAACCGACGAGATTGAGCGTGATGGGCTGGCGTAACTGACGTTGAAGTTCTGAGCGTTCTTTCAAGAGTGAAATAGGGTCAAAATCACTGTCCGGTTGGGGGTTGGCCAAAGCAAGTTCTATTTGGCGGAGGCGGGGCTCGAGGGCGCGGGCACGTAATTGCTGTAAACCGGCGGCGGCGACCTTGGCGGGGTCGTCCAACTCGAGTGCGTTAAAGATGAGGGTAGCGACGAGAGTGCGTTCTTCGTGCGTTTCTAGCAGGGTATCGAGGTGTTCGCGGCCGGGCCAACTGTTCTGCTCGAATTCGGCGAGCACGCGGTTAAGTAGGGCTGGCGGTTTTGGCGCGCGAGGGCGGTCTGAAAATCGGCGGCGAGGGCTGGCAGGGGCACACGCAGGTGGATCGCGATTTCAGACAGAAATTGGGAGCGCGCGACCTGGCTTTCGGCCGCGGCAATAAGTTCGTAAAGTGCCTGGGCAGAGCGGGTTTTGTGTTCGGAGGTGGCGTTGGCGGGATCGGGCAAGGTGGCGCGACACGCAAACGCCATCGCACTCTGGGCGCCACGACGGACTTCTTCGTAGGCGGGTAGCCCGCGCTCTAGAAAAAGCAGATCAGGATCGAGTTTCGAGGCGCCGGCGAGCGTTAGGAAGCGTACTTCGAGGCCGGCTTTGAGGGCCATAGGCAGAAAACGCAGCGCGGCTTTTTGTCCCGCGCTGTCACTGTCGAAGAAACATTCGACCTGCGTGTGGTAGCGCCGCAACAAGACGAGTTGACCCTCAGTAATGGAGGTACCTTGAGGAGCGATGGCGGTTTTGGCGCGCGAGGGCGGTCTGAAAATCGGCGGCGAGGGCTGGCAGGGGCACACGCAGGTGGATCGCGATTTCAGACAGAAATTGGGAGCGC
>RGAX01000169.1 GCA_009919985.1 Opitutaceae bacterium | reverse complement strand
CGGGCGTTAGAGGAGCCGTGCGCTTTTAAAATGTTGCCGCGCACGCCAAGTAGCGGCGCACCGCCGTAGCGTTCGGGGTTGATGCGTTCTTTAAGTGCGGTGAAGGCGCCTTTGGCCAAGACGGCTCCGGCGGCACGCAGGGGGTTGGCTTGCAACTCTTCGCGGAGCATGCCGGAGAAGAACTTCACGAGTGATTCCCAGCTCTTGAGCATGATGTTACCTACGAAGCCGTCGCAGACGACCACGTCGACGTGGTCGGTGAATACTTGAAAGCCTTCAATAGGACCGACGTAATTGATGATATTGCCGATGCGGCGGAGTTGTTCGTTGGTCTCGGTGATCAGGGCGTTGCCTTTGCCGTCTTCGGTGCCGATGGTCATGAGGCCGACACGAGGAGCAGCGACACCGAGCATGACACTACAATAATGCGAACCGAGAATGGCGTTGTGCACGAGGTGCTCGGGCTTGGCCTCGGGGTTGGCACCGGCGTCAATAAGAATGAAGTGGCCGCCTTGGCGTGGGATTACGGCGGCGAGTGCGGGGCGGTTGACCCCTTCCATCATGCGCAGGCGCAGAGTGCCTCCGGCCATTAAGGCGCCGGTGTTACCGCAACTGACGAGCACGCTGGCATCGCCATTTTTGACTAGCTCGATGGCCCGGACCATCGAGGAATCTTTCTTTTTCTTCAGCGCCATCAGCGGTTTGTCGTCCATGGTGACGACTTCCGAGGCGTGAAAAATGGAGAGTTTGGGTCCGAGACTCAGGCCGGCCTGTTGAATCAGAGGTTCCAACAAGGCCTGATCACCTACGAGGGTGATCGGGTCGAGTTGGGGGTCGCGTTTTTGCGCAAGTTTGACTCCGGCGACAACCTCGGCAGGGCCGAGATCTCCGCCCATGGCGTCTACTGCGATGCGACGGGGTGTTCCCGAAGACATATCCTCCGCGGGTGGCGGGGCGAGGGCGGGAAGGCGAGGCTTAGGCCTCGACGTTGAGTACTTGGCGGCCGCGGTAGAGGCCGGTCTTTGGGTTCACGCGATGGCGGCGGTAGAGCGTGCCATCAACCGGATCCTTGGCGAATTCGGGAGCGATGAAAGCGTTGGCGGCGCGACGATTGGCGCTACGGCGTTTGGACTGTTTGCGTTTCGGATTAGCCATGTGAGAGGTGAGTTAGGTGTGAGGGGACGTCGCTTAGGCGAGCCCGATGATGTGGTGAAAGGGTCGTATTTAAGGCGCCGAGTTTTGCGCGTCAAGCGCACTTATTGGAGGAAACCGCCGGCGAGTAGCACGGTGAGCAGCGCAGCAACCCCTAAGCGGTACCAAGCAAAGGCGCTGAGTCCATGACGTGTGAGCCAGTTTACCAGAAAACGTACCGAAACGGCCGCGGTGATCGCTGCGACCACCGCCCCCAGCGCAACGTGCGACCAACCGAAAACTTGGAGCATAGCGGCCCCGCTTTTGTAACTTTTATAAACCGTGGCGGCGCTCAAGGTCACAAAGCCGAGAAGAAAACTAAATTCCGCTGCTCGCCGCGGCTCGAGTCCGCAAAAATAACCACCCACGATAGTGGTCATCGATCGGCTCGTACCTGGCCAAAGCGCCAAGCACTGGAGGGCGCCGATGCCGGCGGCTTGGCGTGACGTGAGCTCAATGGGCGCGGACGAGTTTTGCGCGGAGCGATGGCGCCGACGCCACGCTTCCGCATAAAACATTAATCCCGCGCCAGCGACTTGCGCGGCAATCACCGCTGGAATTGAAAATAAATGCGCATCAATCCAGTCGTGGAGTAAAAACCCGAGCGCGGCTGCCGGCACGAATGCAATTATGAGATGCTGAAACAGGCGCAAGCCGCTCGGTTCACGTCCGATTAACCCACGCAAGATCGAGATTAACTGCGTCCAATAAAGCAGCGCGACCGCGGCGATGGCTCCGAATTGAATCACCACGTTGTAGGTGTCGGCGGCTAGTTTCACAGTCAATGGAATGCCGGCGGGATGTTTGGGGGACGGCGCACGGTACCATAAGGCCTGCCCTTTATTATCCACGAGTGGTCGGTCGCTCTCGAGTCCGAGAAAATGCGTCGCGATGATCAAGTGTCCCGTTGAGGAGATGGGTAAAAACTCAGTCACACCCTCGACCACGCCGAGCACCACGGCATTGGTGACACTCAACTCGGCCGCCGGCAGGACGCTTTGAATCGCAGGTGTAGTCGTCGGCCCTGCTTGGACAGAAATTAAAGCCGCGATGGTATATAATAGAAACATTCGCACAGTAGGTTGTTTTCAAGATTGGTCGCATGGTGCAAATTTATTTGCGGACGACGGTGGCCTGCGCTCTTTCAAGTTCGCATGATGGACCTCGCCGCGCTCACTTCCCAACTCCAAGCCCGCCAAGATTTATTGCCCGCCCAGATTGAGGGTGCGGCGGCAGCGTTGGCGGAAGTTGAGCAGAGCGAAGAAACCAAAGCGGCTTTTCTTACGGCCCTTTCATCTAAAGGCGAATCGGTGGCGGAGGTGGCGGGTTTTGCGCGGGCGTTTCGGTCGCGTGCGGTGGATCCCGGCGTGGGCGCATGGTCCGCGCGTGCGCTCGATATTGTCGGTACCGGTGGCGATCATGCGGGCGGGTTTAATATCTCGAGTTTGGTAGTATTGGTGTTGGCCAGTGCGGGAGTGCCGGTGATGAAACACGGCAACCGCGGCATCACCTCAAAATGTGGCAGCGCCGATTTGCTGGCGGGTTTGGGTGTCGACCTGGCCGCTTCGCCGGAGAAGTTGCGGCGGGCCTTAGCTGAGTTGGGTTTCGTTTTCTTTTTCGCGCCGAATTACCATCCGGCGTTTAAAAATATCGCGCCGGTGCGCAAGGCGCTCGCTGCGCGCGGACAACGCACAGTCTTTAATATCCTCGGGCCGTTGATCAATCCGGGGCGGCCGGCGCACGTGTTGCTCGGCGTGTTCGCCGAAAGCTGGGTCCCGAAACTCGCTGGCGCACTGGATGCGCTCGATTGCTCGGCGGGCTTAGTCGCGCATGGCGTGATCGGACCGGGGCAGGGAATCGACGAATTGACGACGGCGACGCCGAACCGTGTGTGCGGCGCGGGTCGGTTGCGTGAACTCGATGAGGTGTGGCGCGCGGAGAATTTCGGTTTAGCGGTGGCGCCGTTTGCGGAGCTGCAAGGCGGTGATGTCGCGGCCAATCTCGCTTTGACAGAGGCTTTGCTCTCGGGCCGTGGCCCGGCGGGGCTCGTCGACACGATCGCTTTTAACGCGGCGGTGGCATTTTGGCTGACAGGCAAAACCTCATCGGTGAAAGATGGCCTCGTCGCGAGTCGTGAACTACTGCTCGGTGGCGCCGTGCGGGCCAAAATCGCGGCGACGCGAGAATTTTACCAATCATGAAACGCCTATATTTTGGGACCGACGGAATCCGCGGAAAATTTGGCGGCCCGTTGATCAATGCAGGTTTTGCTTTTAAGCTCGGAGGCGCGGTGGGGCAATGGTTGCAGGCTACGGGCGCGCGCGCTGCGGGCGAAACGGTGTTGATCGGGCGTGATACGCGCGGTTCTGGCGCGGTGTTGGTTGCGGCGGTGGCGGAAGGTTTGACGCAGGCTGGTTGGCAGGTGCGAGATCTCGGTGTGGTGCCGACGCCAGCGGTATCGCGCGCCGTGAAACAGCGCGGCGCAGCCCTGGGAGTGATGGTGACCGCCTCGCACAATCCAGCGGAAGATAATGGGATTAAGTTTTTCAACGCCGCTGGTCTGAAACTGACCGACGAACAAGAATACGCGATCGAACAAGCTTTGGCTGTTGTTTCACCTGCAGTTGGAGTTCATCCGCAACCCGAATCATTGAGCGACGCGGGTGCGGCCTACATCGCGGCGGCGCGTGCGCTTCTACCGGCGGGTGCGCTGCAAGGTTGGCGCATCGTGTTGGACACAGCGAACGGCGCGACCTGCGCTACCAGTCCGGCGGTATTGCGCTCGCTGGGCGCTGAGGTATTGGGAATCGGCGATGCGCCCGATGGTTCAAACATCAACGCAAACGTGGGCAGCGAACATCCTGAAGCGCTCGCGGCGCTCGTGCTCGCTACGGGTGCGCGTCTGGGCGTGGCGCATGATGGCGACGGTGATCGCTGTGTCCTTTGTGATGAGCACGGTGTGGTGCTCGACGGCGACGAAGTATTGACCTTGCTCGCGACGCACGCGTTGGCGCAAGGGCGCCTCGTCAAACGGACGCTTGTGGTCACGGTGCAGAGTAATCTCGGTGTCGATGCCGCGGTTGCGGCCGCGGGGGGGCAGGTGCGACGTACGGCTGTTGGCGATCGTTATGTGAGTGAAGAAATGTTGGCCAGCGGTGCGATGCTGGGCGGCGAGTCCTCAGGACATGTGATTTGCGCGGAAGTCGCGCCTACCGGCGACGGGTTAGTGGCGGCGCTCAAGGTTATCGAAGTGATGTTGGCCACGGGTCGGCCTCTTTCGGAGCTGCGTCAGGTATTGCAGAAATTTCCGCAAGGTACGCTAGCGCTACGTGTGAAGGACAAACTTCCGCTGGAAACGTTGCCGGCCGTGACGGCGGTGATCGCGGCGCTCGAGCGTGAGCTCGGCACGCGCGGGCGCTTGCTGGTGCGCTATTCGGGCACCGAGGCGAAATTGCGGTTGTTGGTCGAAGGGCCAAGCGAGGCCGTGGTGGCTGAGGGTCTCGCGCGCTTGGAAAAGGCGGTGCGGACGGATATCGAGGTCGTCTAGCTCTAGCGTTGACGCGCTCGGCGAGGGGCGGCTGATTCGAAAAGTATGCCCGAAGTCGCCGTCACCTCACTCGACCCTCGCCATCAGAAACTTATCGATAACGCGCGCATCGCCCTAGATCGCGGTCAGCTCGATTACACGCTCGACGCCTGTGCGCAGGTGTTGAAGAGCGCGCCGGGTTGCTTGCCTGTGCGCCGGTTGCAACGCGCCGCCCAATTGCGCGATTTCCGCTCGAAAAATAAATTCATGGCGAAGGCGTTTGGCGGTTTTTCCGGAGGTGGATTGATGTTTGGTGCCGGCAAAAAAGATCCAGCTAAGGCGCTTGAATCGGCTGAGACGATGCTCGCGAAAGATCCGACCAGCGTCGCGGCGCTGAAACTTTTGGCTGAGGCAGCGACCGGCTTGGGCTTGCTCGAGACCGCGGCGTTTGCACTCGATGCGGTGCGAGAGTTGGAGCCGGACAATCGCGCCAACTTGCTTGTGCTCGGCGAGGCTTGGATCGCGGCCGGTAAACCAGCGGAGGCGGTGAAGACGGCTGATGCACTGCTTAAATTGAAACCTGCAGATGCGGAGGCGCAAAGTTTGTTACGCAAGGCTTCCGTCGCTCAGACGGTCACGAAGGGTAACTGGGATGCGCAGGGAAGTTTCCGAGACAAGTTGCGCGACGAAGCGCAGTCGATTTCACTCGAGCAAGCCTCCAAGGTCGTCACCGGCGGCGATATGGCCCAGCGTCTACTCGACGAGGCGCTCGTTAGGGTCCAGGCCGAACCGACCAACCTCAATCACTACCGCGCGGTCGCTCAGGCCTATCGTCAACTTGGGCGCAGCGATGAGGTGTTGGCGTGGCTGCGCAAGGCGCGTGCTTTACCCGCGGGCGCGGCTGATCCTTCATTGGAAAAGGAAGAGTCCGAATTGCAGACAGCGTTGCTCGATGTGCGCTTAAAAGGCGCGGAAGCGGCAGCGGCCGCGCAGCCTAGCGACGCGGCACTCGCGGCGACATTGGCGACCGCAAAGGCCGAACTGGCCTCGTGGCGGCTCAATGAAGCCAAGCGCACGGTCGAGCGTTACCCGAATGATTTCCCGGCGCGTTTGGTGCTCGGTGAATTGCTGTTGGTGGTGGGGCAGGTCGATGCAGCGCTCGTGCAATTCCAGCAGGCGCAAAAGGGCCCGCAGGTGCGCGTGGCGGCGTTGATCGGTCTTGGTCGCGGCTTCAAGTCGAAGAAAATTCTGGATCTTGCGGTCCTGCAATTCACGACCGCGAAGGCGGAATTGGCTACAATGGATGAAACCAAAAAAGCGGTCGTCTATGAGCTCGCTTCGTGTTACGAGGCGATGGGCAGAGCCGAGGATGCGATCGCTGAGTTTAAACTGATTTACGGCGAGGACATCGGTTACCGCGACGTCGGCGAAAAA
>RGAX01000168.1 GCA_009919985.1 Opitutaceae bacterium | reverse complement strand
CTACCCCTGCCCCTGCCTCCCACCCATCGATTGATAGCGCTCCTGAGTCTCGCCACGGCCTTGTGCTCGACGGTTCTCTCAGCCCAACCGCAAATTTCACCCGCCTTGGAAAAATTTGCGGCCGCTCGTAACCTCGGACTTCCAGCTTTAAACTATGATCTGACCCGGGCGACGGTCGTCACCCCGCCAACCCTCTCCGGTCCGGAGGAGAAAGCCGTGGCCATGTTGGTTGAGGAAACGGAATCACGCACCTTGGTGCGATGGCCCGTCGTCCATGCGCTACCGGCCGGCGACTCACCGACGATTATCGTCGGGCGCTTTGCGCAAGTGCGCACGCTGCTCGGCGCCCGCGCGCCTGAGGCGGCGCTCAATGAAAACACGGTGGGCGCCGAGGGCTATCAGCTGATCACCCTGGGCGCGGCCGGTTCCGCCAAACCGATGATCATCATCGCGGGTCGCGACGCCCGCGGCGTGCTCTTCGGCGTGGGCCACCTGTTGCGCACCCTGCATTTCGGGCCGGCCCGGGCCGGCTTACTAAGCCCCCTCAATCTTACCACTTCTCCGCGCTACCCTTTACGCGGCCATCAACTCGCCTACCGCCCGAAACCCAACTCTTACAGCGGCTGGGATCTGCCTCAGTGGGAACGCTACATTCGCGAGCTCGCTATTTTTGGGTGTAACGCGATCGAGCTGCTGCCTCCGCGCACCGACGACGATGCGGATAGCCCTCATTTTCCTCGGCCCCAACTGGACATGATGGTCGGCATGTCCCGCATCGCCGCCTCATACGGTTTGGATGTGTGGATCTGGTATCCCGCGATGGATGAAGATTACAGCAAGCCGGAGACCGTCGCCTTCGCGCTCAAAGAGTGGGCGGAGGTTTTCAGCGCTCTGCCCCGCATCGATGCCATTCTTGTCCCCGGCGGCGACCCCGGCCACACCCCGCCTCGCCTCATGTTTCCGCTGCTAGAAAAACAGACGGCCAGCCTTCGCCGTTTTCACCCTAAAGCCACCATGTGGCTCTCGCCGCAGGGTTTTAACCAGAGTGATATGGATTATTTCATCGGCTACCTCACCGAGCAAAAACCTACCTGGCTGGCTGGGGCGGTTTTCGCGCCTTGGGTGCACATGGATCTGGCCGAATTCCGCCGGCGCGTCCCCGCCTCCTACCCAATCCGCTACTACCCCGACATTACCCACACTCGCAGCTGCCAATACCCGATCGCCGATTGGGACCGCGCCTTCGTGCTCACCCAGACGCGCGAGCCCATCACCACCCGACCGCACGACATGGCGAACATCATCCGCCTGCTCCAACCCCATACGATTGGCGCCATCACCTACTCGGAAGGCTGCACCGATGATATTAATAAAACCGTCTGGTCCCGCCTGAGCTGGGATCCCGACGCCTCGCTCCAAGAGGTTCTGCGTGACTACGGGCGCTACTTCATTAGCGAACGACTCGCTGATGATTTCGCCCAAGGTATTTTTGCCCTTGAGCGTAACTGGAAAGGCCCACTCCTGCCTCACGAAGAGGTGTATACCACCCTCAATCAATTCCAAGCGATGGAACGCGCGGCCACGCCGCGGGACCTCCAAAATTGGCGCTTTCAGATGGGGCTGTACCGCGCGTATTTCGACGCCACCGTGCGCGCCCGCTTGATCCATGAAACCGCGCTTGAGGCGAGCGCCATGGAGACACTCCGCACCGCGCCCTCCCTGGGCGCGGTCCAAGCGATGAACCGAGCCGAAGACATCCTCAACCAAACCATCACGCAACCTACCGCCCTGGCCTGGCGCACCCGCACCCACCAACTCGCCGAAGCTTTGTTTCAAAGTATTAAAATGAAACTCAGCGTCCCGCTTTACCGTGCGATTGCCCAAGGCCGCGGCGCCAGTTTGGACACCCTTGATTACCCTCTTAACAACCGCGCGTGGCTCGCCGCCCGCTTCGCCGCCATTCGTCAAATCGACAAAGAATCCGCCCGCCTCGCTCAACTTGAGGAAATCACAACCTGGACCAATCCTGGCCCCGGCGGTTTCTACGACGACCTTGGCAACGCCTCCGCCTCACCGCACCTCGATCGCGGTCTCGGCCATGAACGCGATCCTGCCTTTCTGCGCACCCCTCTTGACGGTCATCTGGCGGCCAGCGTCGGCTCGCCCCTGCCTCTGCGCACCTCGTGGGTCGATTTCGCCTGGGGCCTCAACGACAACAGCGTCACCCTTAATTATACCCAACTCGATCCCACCGCCGAATACCGCGTGCGCGTGGTCTACCCCGACATCCGCTCCAAAGCTAAGATCCGCCTCGTCGCCAACGGCACGATCGAAGTGCACCCCTACATCACGCGCGCCAATCCCATTGCGCCGGTCGCCTTTGATATCCCGCGCGCCGCCACCGCCTCCGGCACCCTTTCCTTAAACTGGACCCGTGAGCCCGGACTGGGTGGCAACGGCAGCGGTTGCAGTATCAGCGAAGTCTGGCTCGAGAAAAAGACGGCCAGCCCAACCGCCCACTAAACTAATTTCCCCTCGGGTGGGGCCCCGCGCCTCACCCAAGCGAGGATATTTCCCGGTGGCCCGATGGACGCCCGCACGATTTTCACGCCTAAACCCCAGCTTGAGAGCGATAATGCGTATTACCTAAATGTGCCCGGAGCTCGGCAGTAATATTACAAGAATACTCACAGCATAGGCCACATGGAAAAATAGGCGAATATATCAGCCTACGACCCGGGAAAGAAGATCGGCGGCATGAGCGCGGTGGCGAATTTACTGAAACTTTTCGCAGAGCGACCGAGCTCCCTAGCAGCGCGTGCACGAATGTCGGTGGCGTTGGCGATCAGCGGCAACGGCGCTGACAAGTTAAGCCATGCTCGCGAGTACGCCCTTGAGCTCTTCGAGTGCGAAACGAGAGGGAACTCGACCGTGCTGGCCTAAGGCGAGTACCCCGCTAATAACGCGGCTATTTTTGAAAAAGCCACGTGCGCGCCTCGCGGGCGCGAGCTCCACGCGCCATTGCACGTAGGCGAGAATCCAACGGGCGGAAAAAACTCCCCTTGGGCGTAAAGAGGTGTTCTAGAAAAATTGGTTAAGCTGATCGGCCTCGATTATTTGGCGCGCGGATTGGTAAGCTGGTAAAAGAAGCCGTCCTCGGCGCCGATTAGCAGTGTCACGCCGGTGACTCCGGCGGTCCGCATCACGGTGGGCTTTGTCGCGTGGCCGGCGAGCACGTGGGTACTAACCGGACCTTCGTCACGGAAAGCCCACTGGCCAGCGTCGTTTTTACCGAGATTGCGGAAGAAGTTAACGTTGGGACTGCTGTTCATCAGAATGTCCAATTGGCCGTCGCCGTCCCAATCAACCGTGCAGAACGTGCGCCTTCCGCCTCGGCCGAAGTCGCCGTTGTTGAGCCGGAGCAAACCCGACTCCTTATTTTGAGGGACACCGTTGCTGCTGAAGACGCTTGCTCCCTGGCTCCAGAAAACGCGTTGAGGCGGCGCGAGAGTGAGCGAGCCGTCGGGCGCGCGTCTGCGTTCAAAAAGGGCAAGATAGCCTTCGCCATCGGACATTACGAGGTCCATAAGCCCGTCGCCGTTCCAATCGACCATTTGCGGGGTGGTGCGCCACTGGCTGACGAGTTCGCGGCCCTGCGGGCTCCACCAATTCCAGGGGGCTTTTTGAGCGGGAGAGCCGGGCGCGAGTTCGACCAGACGGCCGGGCGCGAGGCGCGGTGCGGTACGGGTGCCGATATTTTTATACCACATGACTTTCCCCCAGATACCGTTGGTCATGATGTCGGGCAAACCGTCGCCGTCCCAGTCGGCAACGCTGAGGATCGAATAGCCCCACTTTGCTTCGGCCGGGCCCTGGATGGATCCGTTCGGACCGGCTTGCTCGCGGATGAGTCGGCCCGCGGCCGAGAGATAAACGGGAGCCGCCCAGCGCGGGGGCGAACCGCCCAAATTTTTTATGAATGCGATGTAACCGGCACTGTTGCCGGATATGATGTCTTCGAGACCGTCGCCATCCCAATCGACGGCGTAGGGCGTGGCGAGCGCGCCGAATTTGACGTCTGCGGCGAACTGACGGAAGTAACGCGGCGGCAAAAATTGCGGGATGCCGTCTACGATCTTACCGGTGTTTTCCAGGAACGCCACGCGACCGTCTTCGTCGCCGCACACGATGTCCAGGAAACCATCGCCGTTAAAGTCCACCGCCGTCGGCGTGATCATGCAGAGGTCCATTTTGACTGGAATACCCGCACTTACGAGGGCACGACCCGTCGCATAAACGGGCGCTGTGCGCGTACCAATGTTCTCGTAGAAGGTGAAGCCGTCGCGAAACTCGCCGCAGATTAGATCAAGTTTACCGATGCCGCGGAAATCGCCCCACATCGGCGAGGGCATGCCATAGGGATCGACGTCTTGGCCGCCGGCCTGCAGTCGGATTGGCGCGGCGTAAACGGGTTTGTCCGTTGTACCCGTATTGCGGATAATGTAGACATAGCCGCGTAGTTTGCCGCGCGTCCACTCACCCTTTGCGTTGAACGCGCCCTCGCCGCCGTTGAGCGGCCCGAAGTCGCCCCAGAAATCGATGCCGACGGAAACATCAAGCGCGCCATCGCCGTCAAAGTCGACGAGCTGCCACTGGTTTTGGCGGATATTGCCGGGTTCCGTCAGGATCTTCTCCGGCGCTCCAAGCGGCTTAGGTTTGGTGAACTGCGAGTTCAGGAAGTCCGGATAGGTGTTGCCGCTATAATGGTAGGTAGCGTCGGCCTTGAAGCTAGCAGTCGCGGTGACAACAGGCTGACCGGTGACATAGGAAATGCCGACCGATTGCTCCGATTTACCAATGAGCACAGCGGGCTTGAAAATCGGAAGCTTAAGCTGCGGGTCGATCTGGCCGCTATTTTCAAAAAACCAGGTGCCATTGTGGGGTTTGTCCGTGCAGACGACGACTAGGTCCATGAGCCCGTCGCCATTATAGTCCATCGGTAAAGGCCACGCCCAAAGGCCGACACCGAGGTCGGTGAGGAGGCCGGCGTTGTTGTGGGCGAGGCGCGGCAATACCTCCGATTCGGCCGCGTGCAGGGGAGCGGCCAAAGCCGCTATCAAGGCAAGATGGACGGAGAAAGAAAGGCAGTGCATAAAGAAGGAAGGAATAAGACCGAGCGACAAATCTGAGCGTAGTGCCAATCCACGCGAGAAAACCACCCTTTGTGTCGAACTGCTAGTAAGGGTGGATCTGTTCGGTGCGCTCTTTCAGAAAGGGTGGCCGGCACGCTGCCCGGCTGGGGGAGAGCACTTAGAAGGTCGCAGAAACGCTGAAGCGATACGTACGCGGCGCCTGGTCGCGCGTGATCAGGAACGGGTCGTTGGTCAGGTTGGTGACCATCAAGTCAAAGTTGTAATTCTTCCAACGGTAGCCCGCGCCGACATCGTAGCTTTTCTGGCTATCGGGAATTTTGGAGAGGCCAAATCCGGTAATCTGGGTGAGGAGCGAGCCGATGGCAGCAATGCCACCCTTCACTTCCCAGCCCTGGCGCTTGGCGTCGCGGAAACTATATTTCAGGAAGAGATTGGCGTTCCAATCCGGAGCGAAGCGCAAGGGGATGCGGCCAGGGTTGGACGCCGTCGTCCAGCCGAGCGCATTCTGCTGTCCGGTGAAGCCTTGGCTGGTGTTTAAATCGGTGAAATTGGCGATGACGGCTAGCCGATCCGTGATGCTACCATAGGCTGTGATTTCGTAACCCTTCGATTGAGCGCCCGGGATCTCGGAAACTGTACCAAAAGTCACGTTCTGTCCTTGGGAAACTCCGTTAGCCAAAACATTAATCGTGCTGCCTACCCGGATCATTTCCCAATACGTGGCCGTGAACGACAAGCGGCCTTGTAGCGCTTCGCCTTTGACGCCGAATTCCTGGAGTTCGGTCAAAGGAGTGACCGAAAAGAACTCATCGCGCCGCGGGTCGCCGGGGAGCAGGCCGTTGTAACGGGCCACGTTGGAAGGAGCGTCATTCTGCACGCTTTTAACCGCGTAGACCGACAAGGCGGAAGTGATTTTGAAAGTAGCGCCGTAGCGGTAGGAGTTCAGCGTGACCTTGGCGGCCGCGGTGCGCAGTCCCGTAAGCCGGCTGCTGGTGCCGGTCGCGCTTCGGTCGGAGCGGAGGCCGCCGGTGAGCAGCAGTCGGTTTTTGAAAAAGCC
>RGAX01000167.1 GCA_009919985.1 Opitutaceae bacterium | reverse complement strand
CCATCGCGGCCCGCAATTCGCCGAGCGCCAACGGCGCACGTAAGCGCGTCGGCAACCCATGCGCCGCCACCACCGCATCCACGCGGGCGACTTCAGCCGCGCCAATCGCGTCAAGTTTCTCCGATAACCGCGCCGCCGCGCACAAGCCGATCGCCACCGCTTCACCGTGCAGGTAAGCGCCGTAGCCCGTCACCTGCTCGATCGCATGGCCAAACGTGTGACCGAGATTCAGCAATGCCCGTCCGCCTTCTTGCGCGAGTTCACGTTCGTCCGCCTCGACGATCGCAGCCTTTAATTCACAGCATCGACGCACGACCGCCGCCAACTCTGGCGAGTTTACCGTTAACGGCGCCCGCTCAAGCTGCGCCAGCAAGACGGCATCACCGAGTAAACCGTATTTGATGACCTCCGCCATACCCGCGGCAAATTCCCGCGCCGGTAACGTTGCCAGCAAACTGGTCGCCACGAGTACACCGCGCGGTTGGTGAAACGCGCCGACGAGATTTTTTCCCGCAGTCAAATTGATACCCGTTTTTCCACCAACGGAACTGTCGACCATCGCAAGCAACGTCGTCGGAATCTGCACAAAATCGATCCCGCGCAAATACGCCGCCGCCGCAAAACCACCGAGATCGCCGATCACGCCACCGCCCACAGCAAAAAGCACGCTGGTGCGGTCCATACGCTGCGCCGCCAGAAAATCCAGCACGCGCCCGAGTTCTGCCAACGACTTTGTCGATTCGCCCGGTGGTAGCGCGAGCACGGGCGCCGCACCGAACATAGCGGCCATCGCCGGCGCTTGCCGCGTTGCCACAGTCTGATCGGTCACTACCGCGACCTTGCGTCCAGCGACCATGAAATCCGCGACCTTATCGCGCACCTCCGCGCTCAAGTCCGACCCAAACCAGATCGGATAACTCCGCTCGCCAAGATTAACGGTAAGACGTTCAGACATTCTACCCGCGTTAATGCCCACGCCGTCCAACAGGTCAAATATCCATTCTCGCATCCGCCCGACGACTGTGCCCCTTTTTTTCCGTCACTTGGCGCACTTGATCCAGTCTCATCCCGTAATTTACCACCTGTTTTCTCATGACGTTTCGTAAAACTTTTTTTTGGCTGCACCTGCTCGCAGGTCTTATCGCCGGCCTGTCGATCGCCATCATGTGCTTCACCGGCACCGCGCTCGCCTTTGAAAAAGAACTCGTAGCGTACGCCGAGCGTGACGCGCGCCGCATCGCGCACTCCCCCGCCGAAAGCTCGCGGTTAGCCCTCGCCGAACTCCTCGCTCGCGTTCGTACCGCACACCCCACCGCTAAAATTTCCGGCATCGCGCTCGAGAATCACCCCCTCGCCGCCGTCGCCTTCATCGCCGGTCGCAACGAGGCGTTTTACGCCAATCCTTTCACCGGCGAAATCCGCCAAGTCGCCTCCACGCGCACGCGTGATTTCCTTCAGCTCATGGAAGACTGGCATCGCCAACTCGCCCTAGGCGGCTCCAACCGCCCCCTTGGTAAAGCCATCAATGGCGCGGGCAACATCGCCTTCTTTTTTCTCGCCGTCTCCGGCCTCTATTTGTGGTGGCCGCGCAAATGGCGCACCAAGGGCCTGAAGCGTTCGCTCTGGTTCGTCCTCGCCGCCAACACCAAAGCTCGCGACTGGAATTGGCACAACGTCATCGGCCTCTGGTCGGCTCCGGTCCTCATCGTGCTCACGCTCACCGCGCTACCGATTTCTTACCGCTGGGCCGGCAACTTGATTTTCACGCTCACCGGCACGCCATCCCCACCGCCCACGTCCGCCCCGGCCGCGCCCAGCGCACCCTTGGCGTCACTGCCAGCACCGATGGCTCAGACCCAACCTTTATCCGCCGAAAGCTTGATCGCCCGCGCGCAAAAAGAACTGCCCACGTGGACGTCCCTCACGTATCGCGCCGGCAACACCGGTGCGGCCCCCACGCCCGCCACCGTCGCCTTGCGCACCGCCGATGCGTGGCCGCGCACGGCGTTGACGACGTTGTCACTCGATCCGTTCACGGGTGAAATCCTCAAAACCAACGGCTACGCCAGCCTCAACGCCGCTCAACGCGTCCGCTCGTGGACACGCTTTATCCACACCGGCGAAGCGCTCGGCGCGCTCGGTCAGTTCGTCGCCGCCCTCGCCTCACTCGGCGGTTGCGTACTCGTTTACACGGGCTTTGCCCTCGCGTGGCACCGTTGGCGACGCTGGCGTAATCCGCCGCCAATCGGAGCTTCCTGATTTTTCCACCTACATCCGCGGACGGCTTTCAGACTGTCCGCGCGCCTTAATCGCAACGCCCCCGCTCGCGCCTCGTCTTGCGCGCGAACCCCACTTCATCATGCCGCTTTCTCTGAGTTTATTTTTCACCCTGCCATTGCTCGCGCTCGCTCACGCCGCCGAGTCCACGCCACCCGCACTTCGCTCGGACTGGATCGACTCCGACACCGGCCATCGCGTCATCCGACTCTCGCCCGACACGGGCGGCTCCAGCCTCTACTTTCACCAAAACGGCTACACGCCAGAGGGTGATAAACTCATCATCAACACCCCCAGAGGCATCGCCACCGTGGATCTTTCCACCCTTGGGGTCGCTGCACCAAAGGTTGAAATCATCGCCGCCGATTCTCGCGTCATCGCCACCGCGTGGCGAACACGTGAAGCCTATGTGCGCCGCGGCGATGCCATCATCGCCATCCACCTCGACACGAAAGCGGTCCGCGAAGTCACGCAACTCCCCGCACCAGCGCGCGTCCGCAGCGGCCAGTACGCAATCAACTGCGACGAAACACTCCTCGTCGGCATCGCGCCCGATCCTGACGGCCAGACGATACCGCGCACGCCTCCCACGGGCGGCAGCGGCGGCACGCTCGAAGCCCAATGGGCCGCCGGTACCCCGAAAATAATCTACACCGTCGAGCTTAAGACCGGCGCCTTCCGCGTCATCCACCGCGAAAACGACTGGACGAACCACCTCCAATGTTCGCCCACCGATCCGCTCCAAATTCTTTTCTGCCATGAGGGCCCGTGGCACTTTAACGACCGCACCTGGACGATCCGCGCCGACGGATCCTCGCCCGCCCGCCTCCTGCACGAACGCACAATGAACATGGAAATTGAAGGCCACGAATTTTTTAGCCCCAACGGAAAACAAGTCTGGTACGATCTGCAGACGCCACGCAGCACTGTCTTCTGGCTCGCCGGCGTCGATCTCGCGACCGGCCACCGCACGTGGTATCATCTACCCCGCCAAGAATGGTCCGTACACTACAACGTCTCCCGCGACGGCAAACTGTTCGCCGGCGACGGCGGCGGTCCGGGGAGCGTTGCCACGCGCACCGGCGACGGCGAACTGCTCAACCCACCCGGCAACGGCCAATGGATTTATCTCTTCCGCCCCGCGTTGGTGCGCGGCAGCTCGTTCCGCGACAAAAAAGACCTCATCGACATCGGCACGTTTAAAACCGAACGCCTCGTCAACATGGCCCGTCACAACTACAGCAAAGACACCGGCGTCGAGCCGAACCTCACGTTCACGCCTGACGGCCGTTGGATTATTTTTAGCGGCAATTTCGACACCAATCCAAGTCCCGGCAAAAAAGCGCAGACCCACACCTACGCCGTCGAGATCGCCCCAGCGATAGCTGCTCCTCGCTGAGGCCTTGCCTTAAAGCGTATTAAAAAATGCCAGCAACGCCGCCCGATCCGCTGCGCTGGCCGAGTTGTATTTGTTGCGTGAGTTGACCGCCTCGCCGTCGTGCCCGCCGCGATCTACTCGTCCCTTTCTTGCCAAAAACATCCCGCTAGGCACCGTATTCAAATGCTCCTCCCCAAGCGTACTCTTCGCTCCGCGTGCCTTTTCGCCGCGTTTTTCTTAACCTGGTTCAGCTCACGCGCCGCTCAAAACCCTCCGAGTTCTACTCCCGCTCCGGCTGCGCCACTCCTTGATAAATCCGGCAACCCCGCCGGGACCCGCACCCTCGCCATCGGTGACGCCGCCCCCGATTTCGCCCTGCCCGGCATCGACGGCCGTACCTACAAACTCTCAGACTTCGCCGGACCCGATGTGCTCATGGTCCTCTTCACCTCTAACCACTGCCCTACTTCCCATGGGATCGAAAAACGTCTCCAAAAACTTCGCGACGATCTGCGCGGCCGCAGTTTCGGTCTCGTCGCCATCAACCCAAATCACCCCGATGGTCTCAGCATCGACGAACTCGGTTACGGCGAATACAACGACTCCTTCGCCGACATGAAACCATACGCCAATAGTCTCGGCTGGGATTTTCCCTACCTTTACGACGGCGACCAACAGCTGATCGCCCGAGCCTACGGCTGCCTCGCGACGCCTCACGTGTTTATTTTCGATAAAGCCCGCCGCCTGCGCTACGCCGGCCGCTTCGATGATTCGCGTTTCCCGCAGGAAGAAACGGTCAAATCCCCAGACGCCCGTAACGCAATCCTCGCCCTCCTCGATGGCAAACCTGTCCCCGTCGAACTCACCAAACCCCACGGCTGCTCTACCAAATGGCGTGAGAAAAAAGCCGCCCACGTCGTCCGCGAAACTAGTTGGACCCAAATCCCAATCTCAATCGAGCGTATCGATGCCGCTGGCGTCGCCGCGCTGCGCGCAAACCCCACAACTAAGGTTCGCCTCATCAATGTCTGGGCCACGTGGTGTACCCCGTGCGTCGAAGAGTTTCCCACGCTGGTCGCGCTCTCGCGCCAATTCGACATGCGCGATTTTGAGCTCATCACCGTCTCGCTCGACGCTTCTAAAGACGAAGCGAAAGCGCAATCCTTCCTGCAAAAACAAGGTGCTGGTCTTACTAAAAACGTGCAAACCTCCGTCAAAAAAGAGGGTCGCACCACCAACCACTACCTATTCACTGGAGCCAATCAGGACGCCCTCGTCGCCGCGCTCGATCCCGACTGGCCCGGCCCGCTGCCGCACACAGTACTCATCGCGCCCAACGGAAAAATCCTCTGGCGCCACAACGGCGTGATTGACCACGCCACCGCCCGCGCCGCCATCGTCGCTGCGCTCACCCCCTACTACGCCCCCACTCTACCCCCAGCTAAATCGATCAAATCCGGAACCAAAAAATAAATTCCGCGCCGTTTTCTCGCCCTTGCCTGCGCCCCCGTTTTGGGCGCAGGCTTTTTTTATGCCTAACCTCGTTCGCCCCTTCGTTGGTTTCCTCGCACTCATGTCCATTGTTCAAGCAGAGACTGCTCTCGTCACTAATCCGCTCCTAACCGTTAGCCCGCTGCCGATGGCCTATCCGCAGTTCGATAAAATCAAAGACGAACACTACGCGCCCGCCTACGAACGAGGCATGACCGAGAACCTCGCCGAGGTAGCAGCCATAGCCGATAACGCCGCGCCCGCCACGTTCGACAACACCATCGTCGCTCTCGAGCGCTCTGGCCAAGTCCTAGGCCGCGTCTCCCGTATTTTTTCCAATATCAACGGCTGCAACACCAACGCCACCCTCCAAGCCGTTGAGAAATCGTTCGCCCCTAAACTCGCCGCGCACCGCGACGCCATTCTGCTCAACGCTGCGCTCTTCACCCGTGTCCGCTCGCTTCATGAAGCCCGCACCGGCCTGAGTCTCGACCTCGAATCCGCCCGCCTACTCGACGAAACCTACAAATCCTTCGTTCGCGCGGGCGCCCGTCTTTCTGAAGCCGAAAAAACCAAACTCAAAGCCCTAAACGCTGAGATCGCCTCTGCCGAGACCGCGTTTTCCCAAAACGTCTTGAAGGAGCGCACTGCCTCCGCCGTTTATTTTAATGACCGCGCCGCGCTCGCTGGTCTCTCCGAGGCTGAAATCACCGCCGCCGCCGATCTCGCTAAATCCTCCGGCCACGCCGGCCAATTCGCCCTCGCCCTCGTCAACACTAGTGGCCAACCCGCGCTCACCTCCCTCACTGATCGCGCAAGCCGCGAGCTCATCTTGCGCGCCTCCCTCGCCCGCGGCAGTCGCGGCGGCGAATTCGATAATCGCGCCAACGTCGCCATCCTCGCTCGGCTCCGGGCGGAGCGCGCCGCCCTACTCGGCTACGCCACGCACGCCGACTACGTCCTCGAAGACCAGACCGCCAAAAACGTCGCCGCCGCCAAAGCCCTACTTGCAAAACTTGCTCCACCCGCCGTCGCCAACGCCCGCAAAGAAGCCGCCGATATCCAACAGATCATCGACGCTGAATTCGCCGGCAAACCGGGCCGCTTCACCACCGCCGCCAGC
>RGAX01000166.1 GCA_009919985.1 Opitutaceae bacterium | reverse complement strand
GGGTGCGTCGTTCTCAGGTCGCACGCAAAACCATCAACTTTGCTTCGGGCGCTTTCCCCAATGTCGTCTTCAAACCTGATGCACCCACCGCCTACCGTGCGCCGGCCGCCACAACCAATAGCGTCGGTGCCGTGTGGCACCTTAACACCGAGAAAACCTTCTCCGTTTACGGCAATCTCAACTCCTCCTTCAGTCCTCAATTCAACATCCAACCTGACGGCGGTCCGCTTGAAGCCGAAACGGGCAACCAAAAAGAAGTGGGCCTACGTTTCAGTCTTTTAAGTGGACGAGTCACCGGGCTCATTTCGTATTTCGATATCCTGCAAGACAACGTCACCCAAGCCGACAACACGCCGGGCCGCACTGGCTATTTTACCCAGATCAGCGGCCAGCGCTCCACGGGTTACGAAGTCAGCCTCAACGGTCGCATTACCGATCAATGGCTCGTCATGGGCGGCTTCTCCGATACCGACGCCCGCAACGATATCACGAAAGTCGCCAAAGATCTTTCGCCGCGTTTCCGCTTCACGGCCTTCAACCGCTATAATTTCAACCGCGGTTCGCTCAAAAATCTGAATCTGTCTTTCGGCAGCATCTTCACCAGCACCCGCGATCTCACCAACGCCACCTCTCACGGCGAGCCGAACTGGGGCCCCTTGCCCGCTTGGTGGCGCTTCGACGCTATCGTCGGCTACAAATTACGCATCCCGCAGCATCGCTTCGCCTACGATTTCTCGATTAAAATCAACAACGTCCTAGATAACCAAAACATCTACTACGTCGGTCAATGGTACCGCTACACCCTCGACCCAGGTCGCGAATGGTCGGCCGTCGTGAGCGCGAAGTTCTAAAATTAGATCTTCCGACATCATCATAGGTCTCACGGCATATTTGAATCTAGATCAACTGGTCGCCACCTCATGAGAATTGTCGTTCCCGTATTTTGCCGCAGCCGCCTTTTGCTGAGAACCGCGGCCGCGTTATGGATGAGCGCCGCCGCAATTTTGGCCCAATCACCGTCGCCCCGCCGAGCTTGGGAAGATGCTCCCGCGGAAAAAAAAGCCCTCTGGGAAAAACACCAGTCCTCGCTCATGAGCCTGGATCTCTCGGAGGAGACAAGTCGTCAGATCGTAATCGCACAAGGCACGCCGCAGGAGTACCACGCTCACCCCACGACCACATTGTTGGCGGATAATAAGACCCTGCTCGCAATCTGGAACATGGGCCACGGTGGCCACGCCGGACCTATCGCGCGTAGCGAGGACGGCGGCCTGACATGGCAGCGGTTCGATAGCGCGATGCCGCCGAATTATTGGAATTTCAAAAACTGCCCAAGCATTTATCGCCTGACCGATCCTAAAGGCAAAGAGCGTCTGTGGATTTTTGCCGCACGCACTCTTTCGAGCAAAGAGAACCCGAGAGAAATCCTCGGTCGCTTCGAGGGCTATATGCCGCGACTCGTAAGTGAAGACGAGGGCCACACGTGGCAGGAACTTCGACCGCTCGGTGACCGCATCGCCATGGATAACCCTTTCCGTAATGTGATGACTTTTTCGAGCATCGTGCGACTCAAGGATGGCTCGAGTCTGGGCATGTTTCACCGCGGCGATGGCCTTGGCGAAGGCGGCACATTGCAAGTGATGCAATCGATCACGACCGACGGGGGGTTTACTTGGTCAACCCCCGTCATCGCCGCCGACGGACATGCCCTAGCTCCAAAACTGCCTTGTGAGCCCTACGTCTTCCGCTCTCCGGACGGTGATGAACTCTGCTGTATCATGCGTGAAAACAAACGCACCGGGACTAGTCTGGTGATGTTCAGCCGGGATGAGGGGAAAACCTGGAGCACGCCCGTGGACACACCTTGGGGCCTCAGCGGAGATCGCCATCATGGCCTGCGCTTACCCGATGACCGACTGGTCGTGGTGTTTCGCAACACGGCACCTTTTGCACCCGCTCGCTTGGTTGCCTGGATTGGAACTTACGATGACATCAAGCGCAACCAACCCGGGCAGTATCGCATCAACCTACTCCGCACCTTCAAAGATGGATTCTACCCGGGTCTACATCGCCTACCTGACGGCACGATTATCGCGACCACCTACACCACCCTACGAGAAAACGACGGCGGCTGTTCGATTGTGAGCGTACGTTTTACAGCCGAGGAGATCGACCAACACTTTTCTAGGCGATGAAACCCGAGCCGTTAGCGTCTCGATTACGCCAACCCTCTCGTCTCTACGGCACGCTCATCGTCAGCCCTTCACCGCACTGGGTGCCCGTCGTCGCAGGATTGGGTCTCGATTTCGTCTTCATCGATACCGAGCACATTCCGATCAGCCGCGAGAAACTCGCCTGGATGTGCCGGGCTTATCGCGCCGAAGGCCTGCCGCCGATCGTGCGCATCACCTCACCGGATCCGTACGAGGCTTGCGTCGCGCTCGACGGTGGTGCGGTCGGCATCGTCGCCCCTTATGTCGAAACTCCTGCGCAAGTCGCCGCTCTTGTCGGCGCCGTAAAGAAACGTCCGCTCAAAGGCCAACTCCTCGCCCAACATCTAGCCGGACAAACCCTCCCACCCGCGCTCGACGATTACGTCGCTCAAGGCGGCGCCACCCGCTCACTCATAATCAATATCGAAAGCGCCCCGGCGCTGGCCGCCCTCGACGACATCCTCGCCGTTGAAGGCCTCGATGGCGTGCTCATCGGCCCGCACGATTTATCCTGCAGCCTCGGCGTGCCGGAAAACTACGACCACCCGCGTTTTCTCGCCGCGTGTGACCAGATCATCACGAAAGCCCGCACTCGCTCAATCGGCGCCGGCGTTCACGCGATCTACCCCGGCCACCGTATCGATCACGAGGAACGCTGGGCCCGACTCGGCGCCAACTTCATCGTCCACGCCGCCGACATCATTCTGTTTGCCGAAGGCCTGCGCCGCGATCTCGACGAGTTGAAGCGCCGCCTCGATCGGACGCCGGCTTTTTCGGCACCCAAGATCATTATTTAATTTCCCTGTTTCACTTCATGAACGCAACCCTCGCCCACGCCGACTTCCTCCAGCTCAAACGTTGGAACACGCCCACGATCTACAACGGCTGGGAACAAATCACCCGCCACGACGCCTCCCGGCACGGCTTCAATATTAAGCCTACGCACGATTTCATGCCGCAGATGGGCCCGATGGTCGGGCGCGCGGTGACGGTTGTCTGCGAACCCAGCAACGCCACTCACCCCAAAAATAATCCCCAAGCCTGGAGCGAGTACCGCCGCTATGTCGCCAGCATTCCCGGACCCAAAATCGTCGTAGTGCAGGACCTCGACCAACCGCACGCCGTCGGTGCTTTTTGGGGTGAGGTTAACAGCAATATCCACCGCAGCCTCGGCTGCGTCGGCACCATCATCGACGGCGCCATTCGCGATGTCGACGAGATGAACAACGCCGGCTTCAAAGCCCTCGCCCGCCAACTCTGCGTCGGCCACGCCTTCAGTTGTCCCGTGCGCTGGGGCGGCGAGGTCGAAGTGTTCGGCCGCACCGTCCAACCCGGCCAACTCATCCACGCCGACAAACACGGCTTTCTCGCCGTGCCGGCCGAAGACGAACCCCGCCTTCTCGAAGCCGCCCGCTTCATGGATACTAACGAGTGCCAGACCCTCATCCCCGCCGCCCGCGATGTCGCGGGCAAAAGTAGCGAAGAAATCTGCCGCGCGATCGACGAAGCCGCCCGTAATTTCGGCGCCGCCGCCAAGGCTCAATTTGGGAAAAAAGGAGAATGGTGAGACCCTTTTGCCACGTCCCGTCCCCAGTGCGGGTAAACCATGTTCCTCCACGCTAAAATGAAGTCCGTTAGGCCCATCTTTGAGACCTTACTTTGGGGGGCCGCGTTGCTGCTGGCCGGGCAGGCAGAACTGGCCGCATTTGAACGAGCTCAGTTCTTAGTTCCTCCAGAGATTTTCATCCGCCATACACCCGAGCGCAGCTTCATTGGGCCAGGCCTGATAGCCTTGGAAAATGGTGACATTCTGATGGCCGCTCCTTGGGGACGGCCACCGACAAACTTCGAGGCGATCGCGGCAAAGTTTCCCGTGCCCATGCTCTATCGCAGCACGGATGGCGGGCGGACGTGGAAAGAGCAGGGTCGCATGAAAATGGAATGGAGTTTGACGGGATTGATCAGCGACGGCGGCACCTCGTTCCTGCGATTGCGCGACGGACGTATCGCCGTGGTGTTTAATCGCCACGTCCCGGATTTGCACGGTGGCGGCGCCCCCGTAATGGCATGTTCGAGTGATGACGGACAAACATGGACCTCGGCAAAATTGCTCACCGAAAAAGACGATGCCTTTTACGTGATGAATGACCGGTTGATCCAACTGAGCCCAGGCCGATGCGTGCTGCCGGTTGCGCGAAAGGTGGGTAAAACCGAAGGCGATCGCGATGAGGGTCTGGCGATGCTCAGCGACGATGCAGGTGCGACGTGGCGACTCTCCCGCGGGATGGCGCGCATTGATGCCCCGCGAGGAATGGCGGAGCCTTGTGTGACAGAGTTAAAAGATGGCCGCGTGCTCATGCTGGGCCGCACGGGCTTGGGTTCGCATCATGTCGCTCTGTCTATGGACGGCGGCGAAACGTGGTCGAAGCCCATGGCGACCACCTTGGAAGCTGCCTGTTCGCCGCTGACGTTGAAAACGCTACCCGATGGACGATTGATCGTCTTTTACAACCACGCGACGCCGATCAAAGACGGTGCCTTTTTTCCGCGCACACCTCTGTGCTACGCGGTCTCGGACGATGCCGGGAAGACTTGGAGTCCGCCGGTGATCGTGGACGACGACGGCGTAGCCAACACAGACCGACAAAACATCTACCCGTCCGTTTGCTTCACCAAGGAGGGTATGCTGGTGCTGTGGTCGAGCCACCGGGCCGACCCGAAAGGCAGCTTCGCGGGCGGATACGACGCGAACATCGGCGGCGGGAAACGCGCCCTTCTAGCGATGCCAACTCTGCCGAAGGCACGCTAAACACCCAGGAAGTATCCAAGCACAACCCTGCGCCCTTCCCGATGCCTCTTAGTTGTACCCCATAATCCCCCCTAAACCCCATGAAATCTGCCCTATTACTGTGCCTAACCTTAATCCTCGCTGGACTTTTTCCTGCCGTTCGCGCCGCCGATTTCACGGGCGAGGTCACGGCTGTGCGCACCATTCGCCACATGGATCAACACCCCGGCGCTTCCGAGCTCTGGGAACCCTACCTCGCCCAGTGGAAAGGTAAACACCTCGTCGCCGCCTTCGGCGTCAAAATCCCCGGTAAGACCGACATGGGCGACATCGTCGCCAGCATCTCCACCGACGACGGCGACCACTGGGAATACCCCGTGATGATCTTCGATCACCGCGAACGTCAGGGCACCCTTCAATTCGCCTACGCCAACGCCATCCTCTTCAAACCCCCCGGCCAAGATGTCCTTTGGGCTTTCGCGATGCGTTGCCCCATGAACTACCGCCACAGTGAAGATTCCCAACTGGTCGCCGCCTACAGCGCCGACGGCGGCCGTTCCTGGACCCCAGTCGAATTAGCGATGGGCTACACCGGCCCGCTCATCTGCGTCGCCGGTCCCTACGCCTTCACCGAAAACGGTCACACCCGCTACCTCTTCCCCATGCACCGCAACACCCGGCGCAACGATCCACTCGGCTCCCGCGATCACTTCATCCTCAGCAGCTCGAGCCTACTCGAGTGGAACCTCGCCAGCTTCATCCCCCAACCCACCAGCGGCCCTAAAGTCTTCTTGCATGAGGGTAACCTCGCCGCGGGCGATACCCTGGGTGAAATCAAAATGGTCATGCGCACCGCTGACTACGAAGACGAACGCAAGATGACCGACCCGCCCCGCGCCTTTTCCACCGTCAGCCAAGACGGCGGTCGCACATGGAGCCCGGCCCGCCAAGAACCCGCGCTCTGGAACGCCAAATCCAAAGCCTTCTACGGCCGCGCCACCGACGGCACCCATCTGTACGTTTACAACGACGGCCCCGCCTCGCCCGCACCCACGGGCCGCATGGCGCTACGCTACAAACTCCAATCCCCCGACGGCACCTGGGGGCCCGAAAAAACTTTTTACGCCGCCGGCATCCACAATTCCTATCCCACCTTAATCGAAGTCGCTCCCGGCGACTTCCGCGGCGTCTGGGACAGCGGCACCGCCGAGCGCACACGTACCCACATTCAATTCGGTAAATTTCGCGTCCCGCCGGCCCCCGCCAAAGCCAGCCCCTGATAAATCCTGGCCTACATTT
>RGAX01000165.1 GCA_009919985.1 Opitutaceae bacterium | reverse complement strand
ATAGGCCGGCGCCTCATGCCCTTGCTTCCAAGCTTCGATAAAGGCGTGATTTACTAGAGCCGTTGAAGGCTGGATTCCGCCATTTTCTAAATTAAGTATCGAGCGATCCACTGCCCAAGAAGACTGCACCTCGCGCCAAAAGTTTTCGTCCGCCGCTAGGACAGCCGCCTCGCCTGAGCGAAGTGGAAACGTGGCTTGGACGCGGGCCCCAGCTGCACGCGCCTCTGAAAAACCCGAAACATCGGGTGCAACCGCAGCCGACGCCGCGGCTTGCGCCGTGGGTAAAAGCCAAGTCGGAGCGACGACGCCAGCCGCCGCCAGTTGCGTGAGGAAACTGCGGCGCGAGTGCGGAATCATACAGGAAAATCAGTACGCAGCATTGACGCGCAGGTACCAACGACCGCCATCGGCATCGTAGGGTGCATTCCGAGAATAGAGTAAACCGTTGGCAGCGTTAAACGTCGCCTTGTCCGGGTAGCGATTAAACGCGTTCTCCACGCCGGCCGTGGCACTGATCTGGCGCGTGAATTTCCAGGAAGTAGAAAAATCAGCTAAGATTTGACGGCCGAAATTTTGCACGATCGTAGAATTGGATTGGGCGTCGGTCCACTCACCGAAATAGCGCACACGGCCCATCAAGCCCAAAGGACCGCGTGAATAATTCAGCGTAACGTTGCCCGCGTTTTGTGGGATGCGATTCTCTAAATTAATGCGCGCATCGTTGGAAATCACGCGAGCATCGTAACGGGTGACACGAGTGGCGTTGTAATTATAAGCTGCCGTGAGCGCCACCGACTCTTGCTTGGCGAGCGTCCAGCGCTTCGAGGCTACGATATCGAGACCCTCCGTGCGGGTATCAAACGCATTGGTAAGGAAACTCAGAGAGTTAAGATTTTTGGCATCCGTCACACCCGAAGCCACCAACTGGTCACGCTGGGCTGCCGTGAGCGTGAAACCTTGCGAGAGGCTGAGGCGGTCTTGCACGGCGATCCGGTAATAATCAACCGAGACCGTGATCTCAGAGCCCGGCGTGAAAACCAAACCGAGGCTGACGTTGTCAGAATTTTCAGGTTTGAGTGCTTTTGCCCCGAAAAAGACCGCCACGGGATTACTCACACTGACTTGGCCCGAAGTGAAAAGCGTGGAAGTTCCCGCTAATAAACCTTGGCTGGTGCGCGTATAGTAAGACAGCCCAGGCGTCGGCGCGTGAAAACCAGTGCTCACCGCTCCTCGCACCGCCAAAGTCGACAGCGCTTGATAGCGCATAGAAAGTTTCCCGTTGGTCGTCGCACCGAAATCAGAATAATCCTCCGCTCGACCCGCGATCGCGAAACTCAAGCGCTCCATCGGCTGCACGTCGAAATCGACATACGCTGCGTTACTGTCGCGACTGGCATTGACGATCTGCGATGGGCTCCAGCCCGGAAATCCGTTCGACCCCACGGCCAGATCGGCAAACGGTCCAACATCCCACGAGTAACGATCACCCCCGCGAATTTTAAAATGCTCGAGGCGATTTTCCGCGCCAAACGCGATATTGATGGGCTTCGGAAAAAATCCGCTGTTCCAGTTATAAACAAAATCCGCGTTCAGGTTGCGCTCATCCTGTTTCAAACCGCCGACATCAAACACCGTCGGCGACTCAGGGCCAAATGAAGCATTCACTGAATTGGTTAGCTTATAATCGATCCGATTACGACCCACGGCGGCACTGAAATCATAATTCAGGCCAATCGTCGTGCTTCCCTTTAGGCCGCCCACGAAGTGGTAATCTTCATCCTTAGAAGCAAAATACGGGGCGAAACCACCGGGGAAACGCTCCACCAAGGAATAGTTAGGATAAAGTGAGGTCGGCGCATTTTGATAAATCGAACGCTTAAACGCGGCGTTGGTGTCGGGATTGCGCCAGTTAAAATCATCCAATCCATCACCCGAACCGAAAATCATAAAACCGTAGGCCTTGATCGATGTAGTCAAAGGCAACGCGCTATTGAGCATCAGGCGCTGGGATTCACGTTCGGGCTGGCCCCAACGTTGGACCGGCTTTCGCACGGTGGCCGCACGGTCGGGATGAGCCGCGATGTAGGCCAACGCATCGGCACGCTGGATCGAGCGCGAAGTGCGATCAGCCTTGAGATACTCTAAGGCGACATTGAGAAACCCGCCGGCCGGTAATTTGAAACCCGCATCAAAGCCGACCTGGCGATTAAATCCGTCACCGCCGAAATATTGGCTTACTTGGCCAAACCCTTCGTAACCGATCCGATCTTTGAGTAGCAGGTTGATCACGCCGGCAATGGCGTCGGAGCCGTATTGCGCCGAGGCGCCATCCCGCAACACTTCCACCCGCTGCAAGCCGAAGGCCGGAATCTGACCCAAATCAGCGGCTTGCGAAAACCCACCGGTAATTAGTGCCGAGCGATGCTGCCGTTTGCCGTTAATCAAAACCAAAGTGTGGTCAGGCGAGAGGCCGCGCAAGCGCGCCGGACGCACAAAGGCCGCGCCTTCGCCGATCGTGAGGCGCTGTACATTAAATGACGGCACCGCTTGAACGAGCTTGTCGGTGAGTTCCCCCGAGACCGAAGACTGCAACGTCTCAGGACTCACCACATCAACCGGAACCATCGATTCCACCAAGGTGCGATCCAGGCGCCGCGTACCTGTTACGGTGAGCGCCTCGAGTTTCAGGGGCTCCGAAGCCTTTTCAGGTACTACTGGAGCGCTTTGGCCGTGGCTAAAGGACGCGGACATCAAAGCGAGCGCAGCGCTCAACGTGCAGCAGGAGAAACGCAGAGAGAAATACAAACGATTCATAGGTTATAAGGTATGGAAAAAAAATCGCTGCCAGTTGGCCCACCTCGCCCCACCTAACAAAGCCTTAATGATTCGCGTAACGCAGATATAACATCTGCGCTGAAATCGGCATGAAACCGTGACACGAATGCAGTAATCTGAACGCTACGTTACGCCCGCCAGCAAAGGCGGACTAAGTTTCTAGCCCGAACACCGCCCGCGCGTAGTTCTCCACGCTGTACGGCTGTAAATCTTCCTTCTGTTCACCTAGACCCACGAAGTAGATCGGAAGCTTCAATTCACGCCAAATCCCGACGATCGCTCCGCCTCGCGAGGTGCCGTCGAGTTTGGTGATCACTAGGCCGGTGAGGCCGAAGGTTTTGTGGAACGCTTTCGCCTGCTCAATGGAGTTACTCCCAAGCGATCCATCGACAACAAGCCACGATTCATGCGGCGCCGTCGGATCGACCTTGGCGAGCACGCGTTTAATTTTCGCAAGCTCCTCCATGAGGTTACTCTTGTTATGCAGGCGACCGGCGGTGTCGACGATCAGGTAATCCCGGCCGCGGCTCTTCGCAGCCTGCAGCGCATCGAATGCGACCGCTGCCGAATCCGCACCGGTGTGACTTGCGACGATTTCTAAATCGAGCCGCTGCGCCCAGGTTTTGAGTTGTTCGACGGCGGCCGCACGGAAGGTGTCACAGGCGGCGACAACGACCGTTTTGCCCTCTTGCTTCAATTTCCAAGCGAGTTTCGCGGTGGTCGTAGTCTTGCCCGACCCATTTACGCCGAGTAACACGATCACCGTGGGCCCCGCCGCAGCGGGCTTGATCACACGCTCGCTGCCAGCGAGCACACGTTGAAGCACGGCCGCACCAATTAAGGCAGCTTGTTGGCCGGCGAGAGTCGCGTCTTTTTGGTGCGCGACTTTGATCTCGCGGAGAATTTCCTCGGTTGTAGCGACACCGAAATCCGCAGTGTAAAGCGCCTCTTCAAGCTCGCCAAGGGATGCCGCGTCGATCTTGCGGCCGCCAAAAAGTCCGCGGGTTTTTTCTCCGATCGCGGTAAACGTTTTCGCGAAGCCGTCTTTGAATTTTTTAAAAAGACCAAACATCAGCAGTGAAACTCAGAAAAAAGCCGGTGGGCACCTCAGCGCAAATCTAGCGATTAAGCGATCTCGACTTTACGAGCATCGCGGCCGATCTGACCTTTGTAGCGATCGAGGATACCGTTGATGAAGCGCTTGGCGTCGAGGTTAGAAAATTGTTTCGAAAGATCGATCGCCTCATTGATAGATACGACGGGCGGGATGTCCTTGCGATGTTTCATCTCGTAAATCGCGAGCCGCAGAATTGCCAAATCTATCTTGGCGATGCGTTCAAATTCCCAGTTTTGCGCGAGCGTCTTGATCGTTGCGTCTATATCCGCCTGATTCAAAATAAACCCTTGGATGAGCTCCTCGGCATAGGCGTAATGCGGGCGCGGTTGCTCGAGGTTTTCAAAAAACGTCACGAGATCCTCGGCGAGATTCTTGGGCTCGTTAAGGCTCCAAGCGTAGAGATATTGCAGGGCGGCGACGCGACCATCGCGACGCTGGGTGAAAAGGGCTTTGCTCATCGAGAGTGGGAAGATTTTAGCGCGGCCATGACTAGGCCAGCTTGGGCGAATTCTGCGCCGCGATTGATCGCTCCGAGGCAACGCGCCTCGGCTTGCGCCCGCGTGTTGGCCACGATCACCCCGTTAATCACGGGGCGGCGGGCCGCGAGGCTCACGTGTTGCAGAGCGTGCGAGACGCTGTTGCCCACCATCTCATGGTGGTTGGTGTCGCCACCAATCAAAACCCCGAGCGCGACCAAACAATCATGCCGGCCGCTCTCGGCTAGCAACTGGATCGCGTACGGCACCTCGTGCGACCCGGGCACACGAACGACTTCAATGCGCTCAGCGCGCACGCCACTGGAGTTTAAAGTCGCTCGAAAACTCTTCAAAAGGCCCTCAACGAGCTCCGCATTAAAGCACGCCGCGGCCACCCCGAAAGAAAACGGGGCACCGTTCACCGGACTGAGTGCAGGTGCGTCGAGGCTCATGGAGGGGTCAGTGAACGTGCCGCCCTTGCCCACCGCAACCTGAAATCTAGGCCACTCGTTTGCGTCGCCACAATCGAGACAACGCCGGCGTTTTGCGCATCAGCTCAGGAAGCTTTGGATTGCGATACGGCGAGTTAAGCCTCAGTTTCATACTTCATCCCCATGAAATTCTACCCCGCCTTCTCGGTACTTTGCGCGTCCCTTTCGCTCGTGGTTTCAAACCATGCCGCACCCAACACCGGCTCGCCTTTTAAAACCGCCCGCAGCCCAAACGCGTCGAACCCGGCACTTTTAGCAGCGCCCTCCAACCTGGCCAACCTCCTTCCGACGCCATCATTCTGTTCGACGGTACCGCCGCTTCGCTCGCGAAATGGGAATCCGACACCAAACCTGGCATGCCCGCCCAAGGCACCAAGTGGATCGTCCGCGACGGCGCCCTCGAATGCGTGCCCAAATCCGGCTACATCCGCACCAAGGAGCAGTTCGCCGATTGCCAACTTCACGTCGAATGGGCCGCACCCTTAGCCGTCTCCGGCGACAGCCAAGGCCGCGGCAACAGCGGCATCTTTCTCATGGGCCTGGCTGAAGTCCAGGTGCTCGATAATTATAATAACCCCACTTACTCCGACGGATTTGCCGCGTCCGTCTACGGCATCAATCCGCCCATGGCCAACGCCCTTCGTGCGCCCGGTGAATTCCAAGTCTACGACATCGTTTTCCGCCGCCCCGTTTATCGTAATGGCCAACTCGTCGACGCCGGCCGTCTCACCGTATTTTGCAACGGCGTACTCATGCAAGACGCCACACCGCTGGAAGGACCGGGCGGCCACATGAAACGCTCCGTCCCCATCGAGTTCCCTGCCCAAGGCCCGCTCAAACTCCAAGACCACGGCAACCCCGTGCGTTACCGCAACATTTGGTATCGCCCACTCTCACCCCGCAGTATCGAAGGCGGCAGCGATGGCGCTCTCTCCACCGAGGCGACAACCGCCAAGCGCCATGAAATCGCTACGAGCCTGCGCGCCGACGCCGCCAAGCTCAACGATACCGCCAAAATGCTCCGCCTCGCTGAATCGCTCTGCTACGAAAACGAAGCGGCGGCCGCAGCCTCCGTCGAAAAAATGGCCAGCGATTACGTCACCGGCCTGCAAAAGCTACAAGGCCCCGCCCTCGAAGCAAAGAAAGGCGAAGCTAAATCCGTCCAGCGCGCCTTCGCCTACCTTCAGAAAAACAAAATTTTCGCGGCGCCCTACGCACCCAAAACCCAGCTCGACGCCCTCGCCAAGGCGCAAGGTTGGGACGAGGTGAAAAAATAATCGCCGCCTAAGTCCTCTCGGCACTCACCGCCCGCGCACCTGTTGCGCGGGCTTTTTTTGTCCGCGATGCAAGGAGCACATCTTTCGGACACGTGTCTTTTACAG
>RGAX01000164.1 GCA_009919985.1 Opitutaceae bacterium | reverse complement strand
ACCGGACGCCGATACGCGTTTTGGGAAAAATTACGCAAGAGCCGCGCCGCATCTTGCGCAGGTTGCTCGGAGATAACTTCAATGGGTCCGCCTTTTTTTGCGGGGGCTTTAAGCGGTAAATCACCAAAGAGTAACCGATGGCCCGCGCCCGGCCCGCTCTCATCTTGGAGTGGGCCTTCGACCTCCAGCCAGCGAAACACCACGCCAGGCTGACCGTCGGGCTCCGCGAGGGGATTCTGAAAACGGCCCGCGCCGGGACGCGAACGGAAGAGTCGACCCGCATCAGGGCGTATCGTTTCTTTATCCAACAGCCACACATCCAGTTCGCGCACACTGGGCTCCGCCGTGAGATCAAACGTCCCCAGTCGGCGCAGCTGGCGCGGGGGCAACTCAGAATAAATCGTGATCGCCTCACCCCGCCGACCCGGCGCGATGTCGTCCAGATCCGGAATCCACCAGCGCGTGGGCTTGGGTGCAGCGGCTTTTTTTCCGGGCTCGGGCGCTTTGATGGGATCCGGTTTTCCAGGACCGACCCAGACGGTGTGGCCGCTGAAACGCAGACGATAATGCCCAGCGACGGGCGCGCGGAATTGGTTGAATTTTGGCTCGATGGGTTCGTAACTGCCGGCCACGACGCCGACCCCTTCGAGTTCGCGGTTCACCGGATCGGCGGCGCCGACGGTAATGGGCGCGGCCTCGCGACGGACGTTGGGTTGGGCCTGAAAACCGAGCACGGGAAAGGTCGCGCGCTCCGGGGCGTTATTAAACACCGAGAATTTCATCGGTCCGGTATAGCTGCGTTGATCACGCGCGTAGTAGCGTTTGATTGTGGTGGGTAACGGCGTAACTTGCGGAGCAATCACTTGGCGGAGCGCATAATCGGCCGCGCCGAGGTAGCGCGCCATCTGCACGTGAGAAATATCCAGACGTTCGCCAACTTTATTGAAACGGAAAGCCTCACCGTCCTCGGGCAACGAATCGCGCACTTGGAGCCACGGGGCATGCAGCAGATCGCGCAAGGCATTTTCGTATTCGTAGCGGTTAAGACGGCGTCGACTCGCGCGGCCCTCGAGCGCGATGCGACTGCGGTCAATCTGAGTGAGTGTGGCGGAAAGCGTCTCGGTAAACGCCGATAATTCGGAAGGGCTAGGGCGCGGCTTCGCTTTGGGCGGCATCTCGCCTGAGTTTACGCGGTCGAAAACTTTGACCCAGAGTGCGAAATTTTTGGATACCGAAGTGAGCGAAAGCAGCGCGGGAGAAGTCAGATCGAGGCCGCCTTTTTTATCCTCGTCGTTGTGACAGCTCGAACAGCGGTTATCGATCATGCTTATGACCGGCTCAGGGAGCTCCGCGCTATGAGCGAAAACCAGCGAAAGCAGCCAGCCCTGCGAGAGTCCGCACTCTATTCAACGCGCGCGGCGCAGCGAATTTTTCGGAAAACGAGAAGAGCGCGGGGCGAGGCATGTGAAACGGTGGGGCGAGGAATGAGAAAAACGGTAAACAGACGAGTGCGCGAGTCCAAGGTTTCAAGTCCTTATCGTCGTGGTCGCGCGGCTTGGAGTTTGAGCCGCTCAGCCTCGTCATAATGATCTACCGCTTCAAGGGAGCGGCCGAGTTGGCGAAGGATTTGCGCGAGGTTTTCGTGGGCTTCGATGAAGGCAGGGCGGAGCCGGAGCGCGTGACGAAATTCCTCCACAGCTTCGGTCAACTGGCCTGCGCTGGCGAGCGCGACGGCAAGGTTGCAATGCAAATCAGGGTCGTCGGGCGCGGCCTGCAGGCCAGCGCGGAACGTGCGCGCAGCCTCCGCCCAGCGTTCGGCTTGCGCGAAGGCGTTACCCAAAGTCGCGTACGCGGCTGCGGCGCGCGGATCGAGACGGACGAGTTCTTCAAACTGCGCGATAGCCTCGGCTTGGCGACCGGTGCGGGCGAGAGTCGTGCCCCAATCGCGGCGAATTTTGGGCGAGGCGGGGTTAAGTTGCGCAGCCGCGGCGAAACGCATAATGGCTTCGCTCGTACGACCGGCCGCGGCAAGAGCGAGCGCGTAGTTGGCCAGAGTTTCGGCAGATTTGGGATTAAGCTGCAGCGCACGTTCGTAGCTGGCAAACGCCTCGGGCAAGCGGCTAAGATCGCGGAGGACATTGGCGCGGTTGCCGTAGGCGGTGGCGTGATCGGGCTGGAGACGAATCGCCGTCTCAAAATGCGTGAGCGCTTCGGCGAGGCGGCCCTGAGCGCTGAGTTCGCAGGCGAGATTATTATGCGCTTCGGGGTAGTCGGGCTTCGCGGCGAGGGCTTTTTCGTACTGCGCAGTGGCTTCGACAATGCGGCCGAGGCTGCGTAAAGCATTACCGAGATTATTGTGCACTTCGGCATAGCCGGGGCGCAGGACAAGGGCGCGTTCGAAAATTGGAATCGCCACGAGAGGTTGGCCGATGACGACAAGTTCGCAGGCGAGGTCGTTGTGGCCGGGCGCGTCGTTGGGACGTAGCTCAAGGGCGCGTCTAAAGCTGGTGATAGCTTCATCGTGGCGACCTTTTTTGGCGAGGGTGTCGCCGAGATTAAACCACGCCATCGCGGCGGCGGGATTGCGCGCGAGGGTGGCACGCCAAAGGGATTCGTGGCTGAGGTATTCGAGGCTCTCGCGCCACGTGATTACGCCCAAAACCGCCAGCAACGCGGCGGGGCCGATCAGGCGGAGGCGAGCCCACGCGGCGGGCAAGCACTCGAGGGCGACGGTGAGGCCCGCGCCGGCGAGCGCGAGCGGGCCCATACTGGCAAGGTATTGAAAATGATCTCCGACGAAGGAATAGCGGAAAAAATAGATGTTAAAAAATCCAAGTACAGGAAACAGCAACGCACCGAAAAAAATCGCCGCGGCAAAAACTGGGCGTAGCGCACCGCAGCGCCGCCACCAAAGCAAACCGAGCACGAGGAGCATCGCCGCGAGCGGGGCGTAAACTCGTAGATCAGCGCCGTCGATCTGCCAGCGGGGGTAGATAAAAATCAGATCGGCGGGCCACGCGAGTTTACCCAGATAAAACCACACAACATGTCCGGCGATAGCGAAACGTTCAGGCCAGCTCTGCGCCCAAGCGGCGCCTTCTGCGCCTGAGTGGACGCGTTGCTCCCAGATCGTCCAACCGGCGGCACCAAGCGACAACGTGAAGAAAGGCACAAGCGGCAACAGATCGCGCCAGCTGAGGCGGCGGCGCAACCACCACAGACTTAACGCCAGCACGACGGGCAAGGTCACCGTCGAGGGTTTGCTCAAAATCGCAAGCAACGCACTCAGCAGGGCGAGCGTATAGGCGAAGACGAGAGCCTTGGTACTGCGAACCTCCGCCTCACTCTTTGTAGCTTTACGGGCCGTGGAAGTCGGGGCCGAGGCTTCCTTTGTTTTCAACCATCGCAGGTAAAAACTAATCGCGAGGAGGAAAAAGACGGCGGACTGAGTGTTTTTGAGTTCGCAGATCCAGGCCACGGATTCGACTTGGATAGGATGCAATGCCCAGAGTGCCGCCCCAAGCCAAGCGCCGCGCACATGCAGTTGGCGAAGCACCCGCCAGAGCAGCACAGCCGAGAGTGCGTGGCAGGCGAGCGTGACTAGATGATAGCCGAACGGTTGCACGCCCCAGAGCGCGTGTTGCACCCAGAAATTTGTCAGAACTAGGGGAAAGTAATTCGCGGCAGCCGTGGTCCAGATTTCCCTAAGACCGAGCGGGCCGACGATAGTGGGATTAGCGGTGACGTGAAGATCGTCGTCCCAGAGAAATTCACCAGGCAACACGCCGAGGTACGCCAAAAAAACCGCCGCCACGAGAGCGAAACCCCAAAACAGGGAACGATCCGGGACGGTCGGGCGAATCGGCGCTGGGGAGATCGACGGGCGCATGCGGGGTATTAAGAAGCGCAGGGATGAAGCGGTGTCAGGTCAACGCCGAGACGTCTCGCGGGCGAGCTGTGCGATTACAAAAAGCGCCAGCCCAAAAGGCTGGCGCTATTAACGCGGATAAAAACTTAAACGCGGAGATTAGAACTGGCCTTTAACACCGAAGACCCAGTTGGAGCCGTAGGATTCGATTTGGCGCAGGTAGCCGTTTTTGCCTTCCTGCGTTCCCGTTGGCGACTGGTACCAGCGATCAGGCATATCGGTGATGTTGCGGCCCTGGACATAGAGCGAAACGTATTTCGTGAGGCGAACCGTGAGCGAGCCGTCGAATTTCGTGATCTGACCGACGTAACGGCCGTAGGTGCTGCTCTCGGGTTTATCGTCAACCCAGATCATGCCGAACGAGGCGTTGAAACGGCCGTAAGAATAACCGAGACGTGACGTCAGACGATGGGGAGCAAGTTGCTGACGGCGCACATTCGCATAGGTGCGTCCGTAAGTGAGTCCAACGTTGATGCCGCGCAGGTAGGGACCAGGCAAAAAGCCGAGCGTCTGATTGTAGCTGATGTCCATGTTACGCAGCTGCTCTTCTTGGGTGTTATTCGAGCGGACGCGGAACGTGTAGGCCGCGAAATCAGGATCATCGATGCCGAACTGTGAGGCCGAGTAATCAAAATCTTGAATGAAGTTGCGGGCCTTGTCCTGCGAGAACGAGATCGAGGCCTGACCGGGTGAGCGACCTTCGAAGTAGTAAGCAAGGCGAGTCTGGAACACCGTGTGAAACTCGGGAAGCAATTTAGCATTGGGCGTTGAAACGCGCTGATTGGTTTCGTCGATATTCCAGGGTCCGGTCAGGTCATTGATCGGCGGACGAGCAATGCCTTTGTTGGCGCCGGCTTGGAATTCGAAGTTAGGTAAAATCTGGTATTTCATCAACAGCGAGGGAAACCAGTTTTGATAATTCGAAGTGCGATGCTTGAGCGGCTGGCTCTGGTATTGATACTTCATGCCGGCGATGGTGAGAGGACGGCCGGAATTAGTACCGGTGGCATTAACGGAGTAGCCCGCCGCGATGACGTCGGCGCGAGAGTACGGATTAAGCTCATCAAAGGTGTTCTGGGTTTCTTCCAGTCGCACGCCATAACGGAACTGCAGCTTGGAGTTGATCCGCATGTCGGCTTGGAGATAGCCGGCGGTGACGGTTTGCTGAAAGTCGCGCGGGTTGGCGATAAAGCAGGTGTAGTAGTTTTCTGGCGTGGCCGTGGAGACGAACCACTCGGGGTGTTCGCGGAAAAGCTTGCCCATCTGGTTACGATTGACGCGAGGGGGAACGCCTTGAACGCCGTTAATGTTAAACAGGGCGAACGAATTCAAATGACCCGATTCGAAAGGATTCGGCGACACGTAGGCCGACCCGAGGTTGGCCCAATTGCCAAAGGTCGAGATGACGTTGGCGCCCGTGGTGGGGCTAACGGTGGTGGTGTTACCGCCAGGCCCGTTGTAGGACCAGATATTCCATGCGCTGAAGTCATTATTATTGCGGGTTTCTTCGTCCCACTTGGTACCAAATTTGATCGAGGTCGGAAAGCGCTGCATAAAGGGCAACACCCACTTGGCGTTGACCGTGCCTGTCCATTTTTCGGTGATCCAAGTGCGATCATCGGTGGAGATACGGGTACCGCCGGAGCGACTATCGGTGCTGGTAAAGTTGGCGAGATTGAGCCAGTCAGCACCACTGGTTTGGCGGATGGTCCACTCAGCGGAACGGGGGCTGGCGCGGGTGGCCGTCCAGCTACTAGCAACACCGCCGCCTTCAGCATTAGCGAAGCCGCGTTCTAGGGATTCGTAATTATTAACGGAGCGAGACATCGCGAGCGCACCGTCAACGATCCAGCCACCGATCTTATATTCGAAACGTGGGGCAAACTGGCGGGTGTAGGTGAGCTTGGCGGAGGAACCGCCGCCATTGTTGAGGGTGGCGACGTTATTCACGCTACCGGAGGCAGCACGAGTAGCCACGACGCTGGTGATACCATCGCCACCAACGGTGGAGCGGCCGTTGTTAACGTTGGCGTTGTCGTTGGCTGCGACGAAGGTGAAGTTGCGGTTGAAAAACTCACCATCAAAATAGCTGTAAACGAGATTAAGCGAGAGCGTGAGTCGGGCACTGGCCTTCCAATCGGCGGTCAACAACAGCGCGTCTTTGCGGATCAATTTAGGGCCGTCCTTAAAGTCAATTTGGCGGATCGTCATCGGACGATTGTCGCCTTGGGCGGGATTGGCCGTGCCGTTGTAGCCGGTGCTCATCAAAAGTTGCTCGGTATAGGAATTGGACTGGCTCGCGCTAAGCAACACACCGAAACGTTGGTTAAAGAACGATTCGGCGTATTCGAACTGATAATTGGGCTTCCACTTTTCTTCTTTGTAATC
>RGAX01000163.1 GCA_009919985.1 Opitutaceae bacterium | reverse complement strand
ATGGGTTTTCCGCTATCGGAAAAGCGCAAGTCCGGATTCCTCCCTCCAACTTTGGGCCTCGATAACACCAACGGTCTGGAAGTGACCACGCCGTATTACTGGAACATTGCACCCAACCGCGATGCGACCATTGCCCCGACGCTGATGGCATCGCGCGGGGTGAACCTGACCAGCGAGTACCGTTATTTAGAGTCTGATTACCTGGGCGTAGTGAAAACGTCGGTTTTGGCAAACGACCAATTGCGGGGGTCCGATCGCTGGGGATTGGCGCTCAAACACCAAGCCAAAGTCGACACACAAATCGGTGGCGTCGGCTGGGGCCTCAACATCAACCGCGTCAGTGACGATAACTATTGGCGTGACTTTGCGTCGCTGGCCTACACCGGCCAAACCAACGACAACATCCTTTGGCGCCTCGCCAAGGCCGAGGGCCTGAGGGCCACCTTCCTCACCGGCGAACAGGCCGCCGCCAAAATGACCGTCCCCGCCGGCTTCGAAGCAAAACTCGCCGCCTCCGAACCGATGATCACCCAGCCGATGGCCTTTTGCTGGGACGACCGCGGGCGTATGTGGGTCGCTGAAAATCGCGACTACGAAACCCGTAAGACCGGCTTCGCTAACCACGGCGACAGCCGCATCGTCATCCTCGAAGACACCGACGGCGACGGGAAATTCGACACCCGCAAGGTCTTCGTCGAAGGCATCCCGTTTCCCGCCGCCATCGCCGTCGGCTTCGACGGTCTCTGGCTTGGCGCGCCGCCGAATCTCCTTTTCATTCCCGACAAGAATCACGACGACAAGGCCGATTCTGCCATCGAGATTCGCCTCACCGGCTGGGGCATCCAAGACCGCCACGAAACGCTCAACAGCCTCAACTGGGGGCCCGACGGCTGGCTGTATGGCTGCCAGGGTTACGCCGTGCGTTCGACGGTCGGCAAACCCGCCGACGGCGGTCACCTCTATAAAGTCGGCGAGCCCTTCCCCGAAAAGATGCCCGTCAAGGATGGCCAATACCTCGACGGCGGCGTCTGGCGCTATCATCCGACCAAGGACCGCTTCGAAATTGTTGCGCACGGTTTCAGCAATCCGTGGGGTCTCGATTTCGACGACCACGGTCAAATGTTCATCACCGCCTGCGTGATTCCGCACCTTTGGCACGTCATCCCCGGCGGCATCTACCACCGCCAAGGCGGCAAACACATCAACCCCGCCATCTACGACGATATCAAGACCATCGCCGATCATAGCCACCGCTCCGCCCACGGCGGCGCCCGTATCTACCTGGCCGACGAATTCCCGCGCGAGTATCGCGACCGGATTTTCATGGCCAACATTCACGAGCACGCCGTGCTCACCGATAAGCTCGTGCCTAAAGGCTCCGGCTTCGTTGGCCAACACGGCGACGATACTCTCCTCGCCAACGACGCCGCATGGGTCGGCTTCAGCATCGAAATTGGTCCCGATGGCGCCCTGTACGTGCTCGACTGGCACGACGGTGACATCTGCGGCAACTCCCTCACCGAGAAAGAGACCGGACGCATCTACCGCCTCGCCCCCAAGGGCCTCGCCGGAAAGGCAAATCTCAACCTCGCCGCCCAGTCCGACCTCGAGCTCGTCGCGCTGCTCCCGCATCGCAACGATTGGTATGGCCGCCGCGCCCGCGTGATCCTACAGCAGCGCGCCGCAGAGGGCCGCCTCGATTCCGCCGTGCCCGCGCGCCTCTGGGAGCTGTTCGCCCAGTCGAATACTGCCGCGCAAAAACTCCGCGCCCTCTGGGCGCTGCACGTCACCAAAAATCTCCCCGCCGATCGCCTGCTTCCGCTGCTCGATCACCCAGAGCCTTACATTCGCGGCTGGGCCATCCAACTGCTTGGCGAGGACTATTCCGTGGGTCCCGAAGCGCTGAAAAAATTCTCCGCCCTCGCCGTCTCCGATCCCTCGCCAGTGGTGCGCCTCTACCTAGCCTCCGCGCTGCAGCGCCTCCCGCTCGCGGAGCGTTGGCCGATCGCCGCAGGTCTACTCTCCCACGCCGAGGACAGCGCCGACCACAATCTTCCGAAGTTGATTTGGTCCGGCGTCGAGTCCCTCGTTCCCGTCGACGCTCCCCGGGCCCTCGCCCTCGCCGCGGGCAGCGCCATCCCGCAGCTCACTCAGTGGTTCGCGCGACGCGCTGTCGCCGCCCAACAACTAGAGGCCGTCGCCGCTACCCTCGGAGCCTCCTCCTCGCCCACCACCCGGCTCGCCCTTCTCCAAGGCCTACGCGATGGTCTCGTTTCCCTCGGCCGCCGCGAAACGAGCCCGCCGAAAAACTGGGGCACCGCCGCCGCGGCGCTCGTCGCCACCGGTGACCCCACACTACGCGACCTCGTCACCCAGGTGAGTCAGCTCCTCGGCGACACCAAGGCGGCCGCGGCGCAGCTCACGATCCTCCAGGACCGCACCGCGCCCATCGAACGCCGCCGCGACATCCTCCGCGGTTTTGCCCGCGATGCCTACGTCGAGGTCCTACCCACGACGCTCTCGCTCCTTGACGAAGCTCCCCTGCGGCGCGACGCCATCCGCGCGCTCGCCGCGTTCGAAGATCCGCGCGTCGCCCAAGTTCTTCTCGCCCGCTACGCCGCGTTCGACGCCGCCGACCGGGCCGAAGCTATTCTGACGCTCTCAGGTCGGCAAACCACCGCCCGGGCCCTTCTCGCTGCGCTCACCCAAAACACCATTCCGAAACGCGACGTCACCGCCTTCGACGCCCGCCAGCTCTCGCGCGTGCTCGGGCCCTCGTTCGTTGACTTCTGGGGCCCGCTTACCCAGCCCGCCGCCGACAAAGATGCCGACATTGCCAAATTCAAACGCCTCCTTACCGACGAAGTTTTGGCCAAAGCTAATCCGTCCCAAGGCCGTGCTCTCTTCGAGCGCACGTGCTCCTCCTGCCACATGCTCTACGGCGCCGGCGGCAACCTTGGCCCCGATCTCACCGGCTCAAACCGCGCCAATCTCGACTATATTCTCAGTCAGATCGTCAACCCCAGCGAAGTCATGAGCGAGGCCTACCAACTCGTCACCATCACCACCCGCGACGGCCGCACCCTCTCCGGCAACGCCGCAGCCGAGGACGCCCAAAAGCTCACGCTCCGCCTCGTTGGCCAGGACACCATCATCGCGAAATCTGACATTCTCTCCCGTGAGAAATCGCCGATTTCGTTGATGCCCGAGGGCCTACTCAAAGCGCTCTCGAACAACGAAGTTCGCGACCTCCTAGCCTACCTGCGCACCACCAGCCAGGTCCCGCTCCCTCAGCCCTGAGCCCAACGGCGCGGGGCCGCCGGTGAGTCCTGTTTTCTGACTCTCCGGCTCACCTCGTCCTTGCTGAACCGCCGTTGTTTAGCTCACCCTGAATGATGCCCCTATTCCGTCTCGCCGCGCTCCTCCTGCTCGCACTGCCCTGCGCCGCGCAACCCCTCCGCGTACTCTACCTCGGCACCCCCGAGCGCACGCCACGCATGAACGCCCACGTCCTCATGCGTGACCTTGGCCGTGACGCCATCTGGTTTGACTACGTCTCCGACCCCGTCGCGGCCACATCCGACTTCGTCGCCAAATTCGACATCCTTATTCTCGACGCTTCCGCCGACACCTACACCAAAGCCCTCGCCGCCATCCCCGCCGTAAACGTTCTCACCGCGGCATCCCTCGGTGATTCCACCGCCGAAGGCTATGCCCTCGCCGCAAAAACCAAACTCCTCGCCGCCCTCAGCCCCGCCCGCGTCGCCAACTGGGAAAAATTCCTCGCCCAACGCGAGCCCGAGCAACGAGAGGCGCGCCCCACCATCGCCAACTACGAAAAACGCCCTGAGCCGCTCACGTTTCAATTTCCGTTCAACGTCAAAGGCAGCGTCGAGCGCACCCAAGTCGCCCCCGATCTCCGCCTCGTCCTTTTTGCCGGCGAGCCCGATATCGGCCGCGGCAACGACAGCATCAAAATCTGCGAAGACACCGACGGCGACGGCCGCGCCGATAAGTTCACCGTCTTCGCCGACAAGCTCAATATCCCCACCGGTTTCACCTTCGCCAACGGCGGCATCGTCGTCGCTCAATCCCCACGCTTCCTCTTTTTAAAAGACATGAACGGCGACGACCAAGCCGACGTCCGCACCGAGATCATGACTGGCTGGGGCATCAACGACACCCACGCTCAAGCCAACAATCTTCACTACGGCTTCGACAACTGGCTCTACGGCGCCGTCGGCTACTCCGGTTTCAAAGGCTCGATCGGCGGCGTTGATAAACAATTCGCCCAAGGCACTTACCGCTTCAAAGCCGACGGCTCAGCCCTCGAATTCCTCCATCAATTCACCAACAACACCTGGGCCCAAAGCGTAAATCAGTTCGGCGACCAATTTGGAGGCACCGCTAACAACGCCCCCATTTTCTTCGGCGGCATCCCCGCAACTATCGTCCCCAAAGGCGTCCGCGCCATGACCGCCAAACGCATCAACACCGAAGACAAAGACCACACGATCACCCCAAACTTCCGCCAAGTGGACGTCATGGGAGGCTATACCGCCGCCGCCGGCAGCGCGTTCATCTACTCCGATAATCTGCCCGCTCGCCTCCAGGGCAAAGCGATGGTTTGCGAGCCCACGATGAAAAACATCGCCCTCTTTGACGTCGTCCACGACGGCGCCGGCTACGTGGCCCACGACGGTTTCCCGCTCGTCGCCAGCAGCGATGAGTGGATGTCGCCCGTCTTCGCCGAAGTCGGCCCCGACGGCGCCGTCTGGTTCTCCGATTGGCAAAACTACATTATCCAACACAACCCCACCCCCAACGTTGGCCGCGGCGGCTACGATGCGAAAACGGGCGTCGGCGGCGCCCACGAAAACCCACTCCGCGATCACTCGCGGGGTCGCATTTACCGCGTCGTCTGGGATAAAGCCAAACCCGCGGCGATCACTTCCCTAAGAGGGGCCAGCACGGCCCAACTCGTATCCGCCTTAAATTCATCCACGCTTTTCTGGCGCCTCACCGCCCAGCGCCTCTTGGTCGAGGGTCAGCACCAAGACGCAGCCGAAGCCCTTAAAACTCTGGTCCGCGCACCTAACGTGATTCCAGCCATTCACGCGCTCTGGACACTTCACGGCCTGGGGCTCCTCGACGAGGCCACGCACCGCGGCGCGCTCAATCACGCCGACGCTGCCGTCCGCCGCAACGCCATCCGTGCCTTGGGCAAAGACGCCCGGGCCGTCGCCCTCTACTTTGGCTGCTCTGTCGTGAGTGATCCCGATGCACTCACCAAACTCGCCGCCTTCGTAAAACTCGCCGAATTCTCCGAGACTAAACAAATCCAAACAATCGTCGCCAGCCTCGTTCGCAACCCCGCCAACCAAGCCGACGAATGGCTGAAAGAAGCGACCCGCATCTTGGGCCGCATTCATGGCTCAGCACTCTACCGCAACGGGGAAAATATTCTCACCGCCGGCGGCTTCGAGGCCATGGGCTCCGATGGTTTGCCTGCCGGTTGGAAACGCCGTGATCTTAGTAATCGCGACGGCAACAAGACCCTAGTTTGGAGCGCCGCCATTGGTGAAAAAGAAGCTCACGGCGGCAAGCAATCGCTACGCGCCGTCGCCGTCGCCGATGTCGACACAAGCCTTTACACTGAGCTCACCGTAAAACCCAACAGCCAGTATCGCTTAGCGGGTTGGATCAAAACCAAAGGAATGTCGGGTCGGATCAACCTTAGCGAATCCCTGACCAAAACCGAGACCGACCTCATTCGCCGGCGCGACTCCGATTGGCTAGAAATCGAGACCGACTTTAACAGCGGCAACCGGACCCAAGCTAGCCTCAGCTTCATTTTCGCCGGCAAAGGCGAAATCCAAGTCGATGACGTGCGCTTAAGTGAACTTATCCCACGCTAAACGCGGGCAGCAACTTTTCTTGAAGCACCCTGCCGCCTGCATTCTCTGCCACGCGCTCAACGGCCAAGGTAGCAACGTCGGCCCCGCCCTGGACGGGATCGCCTCCCGCACCACCCCGGCCTACATTCACGAGAGCCTGATGGAACCCAGTAAAGTCATCGCGAAGGGCTACGAACAATTTAGCGTTTCCCCTATGCCCCCCATGGGCGACATCTTCAGCCCGCAAGAACTCTCTGACATCGAAGCGTTCATCCAAACGCTGAAATAATCCACAATTACTCCCCTTTTTTTCATGAGCAAAAAATTTAACATCGCCATCATCGGTCTCGGCTTCGGCGCCGAGTTCATTCCCATTTGTCAAGCGCACCCCAACGCTCACCTGCTCGCCGTCTGCCAACGCGACCCGAAGAAACTTAAAACCATTCAGGA
>RGAX01000162.1 GCA_009919985.1 Opitutaceae bacterium | reverse complement strand
CGCTACGCCAAAAATCGCCGTTCGCTACCAGCGCTCGCATTGTCTTCCGATGGTTCGCTCGTCACGTGCATCGGCAACGACTACGGCTTCGACCAAGCCTTCGCCCGACAGATCGCCGGCCTCGCCCAACCCGGCGACCTCGTAGTTGTACTCACTTCCAGCGGCAACTCCGCCAATATCATTGCTGCCCTCAATGAGGCCAAAGCGCGCGACCTCAAAAGCCTCGCCTTTCTCGGCCGAGGCGGCGGCCCAGCTCGAGGCCTCGCGTCGGTCGAACTCATCATACCCGGCCAAAGCGGCCCCGCTACGCAAGAAGCTCACCTTTTCCTCGTCCACTATTTCTGCGAACTGATCGACGCTGAGTTTACCTGAGTTTTTCCGGTGGCACCATTCGCTATCGAGATAGCGGGCACCATAAGTATATTCACTTCGCCACAGGTGGCGTTTTTTCATAGACCGCCCAATTCTTCACGAGCTCATGCACGACGACACTGCCCACGCGGTGCGCAGCCTCGAGCGACGGTAAATATGCTGAGTAGCCCGGCCCAAGTTTCTCGCCGCTCAAACTTTCCGCCGCGTCGCCACCGGGCATCTGCATATCAAAATTACTGGCCGTGCGCAGCACGAGCACGCGCTTCACGTCCACGCGTTTCGCCCGATCGAGCAAGGTCAACGATTGCAGAGTCCCCGTGTCTTCCATCGCCGTCGTCACGTAGTTGCCGGTGCCATCGCTAAAATACTTCACCCAATCATTGGCCCATTGGTTTAGAAGTCTGCCGTGCCAATAAGTCATAGAGGAAAGCGTGTCGCCTTTCATGACTAGCGGCGGCCGCTGCGCCGCCGGAAATCCTGTGTAAAGCGCCCGGCGTTTCTGCATCGGCGCGGAATCCGCCAGAGCGATGTCCTTCGTTAAACGATAGGCCCATTCGACCAAGGCCGGTTCAAGCCGATATGCTTCGCCTTCACTACGGTCGGCAGGCAACTCAAACGGCTTTTTCTTGCGCAACGGAATGAATCCAGTGGTCCAACCCGCCGGGATTTCACGCGCATCGATTTCGTGACCGAGATCGCCATCGACGACCCACTCCGCCCAAACCGCCGCGCCGAGCGGGCCATCATTCGGGTCGATACCGGCGATGCCCGCTACGAGCCAATAACTCTGCGAGAGATCGAAACGCGGATCAAGCCCGAGTGCCATAATTGTCGCCGCGCTCTTTGCCGTGCCGACGCCCGTCACCACGCCGAGCACGCTACCATCGGCATTGGTCCGCAGATCGCGGTAGCCCTGCGGAAACGCATGTACCTGCGTCAGCTGCTCGCGCTCGACCCAGTATTGGAATTCACCCGGACGATCCCCCGTGTCCGCCCCGGCCTCAAACATCGCCACGACTACGACCTTGGGCCGGATCACGCCGGGCGCGGACCACGCCGGCAACGCAAACGCGAGGAACATCAAAACGCTCAACACACGAGAGAATCCCATTAATGTCATGCAGAGGACTCCAGCAGCGCGCGCGCCAAGCGCAAATTGGTTCTTGCCGCACCGAAATGCCGGCGGTTCGCTCCGACTTTAAACCCATGAGCAAAGCCACTACCGCCCAAGAAAACGCCATCATTAAAACCGCCTACGGTGACCTCACCGTCGCCTTCTGGCCCGACGTCGCACCGAAGACGGTGGAGAATTTCAAAAAACTCGCTCGTTCCGGCTACTACGATGGCACCGCCTTTCACCGCATCATCAAGGGCTTCATGATCCAAGGCGGCTGCCCCAACACCAAAGTCGGTGAAAAAGGCATGCCCGGCACCGGCGGCCCTGGCTGGCAAATCAAGGCCGAGTTTAACGACAAAGCCCACGTCCGCGGCGTTCTTTCTATGGCCCGCTCGTCCAACCCCGACTCCGCCGGCTCGCAGTTCTTCATCTGCCACGGTGACGCCAAATTTCTAGACCGCCAATATACCGCCTTTGGCCAAGTGATCGCCGGTGAAGACGTTCTCGAAAAACTCGCAAACGTACCCACCAAGTCCGGCGGCGGCGGTGAGAAGAGCACGCCCATCGAACGCGTCAGCCTCGAGAGCGTCACGATCGTTGCCGCTTAAACCGCTTCGATAATTAGCCTCTGATCAAAAAGGCCGGTCTTACGGACCGGCCTTTTTAATGAGCCTGAACCAAGATTACGCGTAACCCAGCGCCTTCGCCACCGCGCCGCAGACAACTTTGCCGCCGCGCGTGTTCACGCCTTTCGCCAAGCCGGGATGTTCCGCAAGCGCCCGTTCTACACCTTTCTGGACTAGCGTCGCCACAAAAGGCTCCGTCGCCTGCGTCAGACCCATCGTCGAGGTGCGACCCACCAACGCCGGCATATTGGGCACCGCGTAGTGAATGACACCGTATTGCTCATAAACGGGCTCCTCATGCGACGTCGGCCGGATCGTCTCGATACAACCACCTTGGTCGATCGCGATGTCCACGATCACGCTACCCGGCCGCATCTGCGCGACCATTTTTTTAGAAACAACTATCGGAGCCTTAGCCGCTGGGATCAGTACCGCCCCGATCAACAAATCTGCATCGGCCACACTCGCCTCGAGGTTCGCCGGATTCGACATAAGTGTGACGACGCGTCCGCGATACTCGGAGTCCAGCGCTTCAAGTTTGCGCGTATCCAAATCAAGTACGGTCACACGAGCGCCCATGCCTGCAGCCATTTGCACCGCATGCGCCCCAGAGTTACCTGCACCGACCACGACGACGTGCCCCGGCAGCGTGCCGGGAATACCGCCGAGCAAAACCCCTGAGCCACCATGCTGCGACTGGAGAAAATACGCGCCGACCTGAATCGCGAGCCGACCCGCAATCTGCGACATCGGCTTCAGCAACGGAAACGATCCGTCACTGGCCTCCACTGTTTCATAAGCGATTCCGAGAATTTTTTTCTTCAACAACACTCTCACCAGCTCCGCACCCGCCGCTAGATGGAGATAGGTAAATAACATCTGCCCCGTGCGCATTCGCCCGTATTCAGCGGGCAGAGGCTCCTTTACTTTTAAAATAAGATCAGCCTGCGCCCACACCTTCGCCGCGGAGCCGACCAAGGTCGCTCCGGCTGCCCGATATTCCGCGTCCGTAAATCCAGCGGTGTATCCTGCCATTTTTTGCACCAAGACCTCCGCCCCGAGTGCCACGCAACGGCGGCACAAGCTAGGGGTCATCGAGACGCGCGTTTCACCGATTTTAATTTCTTTCGGTACGCCAATTTTCATGAAAGTAGCTCAATCCCGAAACCATAAAAACGCAACGCCCCAGAAAACTCCAAGTTAACTACGCTTCTGCGTCGCGACCCAGTCGCGGATGTTCCCGTCGAGCACACTCAATGGCACGGCACCGTGACGCAGCACCTCATCGTGAAACGCGCGTACGTCGAACTTCGCCCCGAGCTCCTTGGTGGCAAAGGCGCGCAGTTCTTTAATTTTAAGTTCCCCAAGCTTGTAAGCCAAAGCCTGCCCCGGCCACACGATGTAACGGTCCACCTCGACCACGATGTCGTGTTCACTTTTGCCGGCGTTGTCTTTAAAAAAATCGATCGCCTGCGCCCGCGACCAACCGAGCGCGTGCATCCCGGTATCCACCACAAGTCGCACCGCTCGCCACATTTCATAGGTCAGCTGACCAAATTTTGCGTAAGGGTCTGTGTAAAAACCCATCTCTTCACCCAAACTCTCCGAGTAGAGTCCCCACCCTTCGACGAACGCCGTGTACCCGCCCCAGCGCCGAAAATCCGGCAACGAGCCCAGCTCTTGCGCGATGGAAATCTGAAGATGATGTCCCGGCACCGCCTCGTGTAACGTCAGCGCTTCCATCTCCCACTTAGGCCGAGTAGCCAGGGCATAAGTGTTGGCGAAAAAATAGCCCGCGCGACCACTCTCCGCGGCACCTGGATAATAATAAGCAGTGGTCTGCGATTTCTCAGCGTAACTCGGCACCGGCAACACCCCATACGGCGTCCGCGGCAAGGTGCGGAATAATTTGATCAATTGCGGATCTGCCCGCTTCGCGATATCACGATAGGCTCGTAAGAGCTCTTCTTTGTCGGTGAAGAAAAATTTCGGATCGGTCCGAAGAAATCCAAAAAACTCCGCAAGTGTGCCTTTAAAACCCGTTTCTGTTTTTACGCGCTCCATCTCAGCTCGGATACGTTTCACCTCGGCCAAGCCGATGTCATGAATCTGCTGTGGCGTTAGATCCGTCGAAGTCTCTGTCTTCACTCGCCATGCATACCACGCCTTACCCTCGGGCAATGCCGAGGCGGCCGTAGTCGTGCGTGCGCCGGGCAGATATTTTTCCGCCAAAAATGCATGGAGTCGTTCAAATGCCGGCTTCACCTCCACCTTGTAAGCCTGCACCGCCTCCGCTTTTAACCGCGCCGCCTCTTCGCCTGAAACGCCAGGGCCTGGACGTGTAAAACCTCCGAGTAAGGGGCTTTTTAAAGGATCTGCCGGAATCTGGTTGAGTACTTGCTGAGGCACATCACGCAACGTAATCTGGGGTGGCGTCACACCGTGCGAAAGTCCCTCCGCGAGCAAAGCGATCACTTGATCGATTTGCTGCGGCAAGACCCTTAAGCGCGCTACCTGCGCCTCAAGTTGGGTAACACTCGCCGTGGGCATCGTAGCAAACACTTGCGCCGCGTCCTGATGCACGCCGTTGAGCTGGGTGACCTGAACTAACTCAGCTGGAAACCGTGCGCCCTCCAGCGCTTCTTCTAGCTGGCGCTTAAATAAATCATAGCTAACGCGCTCGCTCGCACTCAAAGCCGTTCGCTCGATTGTCGCCAACACCGAGAGTGGTCGACCCGCGAGACGTTTGCGCTCCTTGATCGCCGCCGCGGTCAGATCAGTCCACTTAGTCTCGTAGCCCGGCGCACCAATGTAGGTCGCAAACTCAGGCGCAACCGAAAGCGTGTAAGACCACTCGACTTTAAAAAGGGCCTGCAATCGCTCGCCGTCGGCCGTGCGTCCTTTAGCCGCGGCGATGGCCTGAAACTGTTCGTCGTAGTCAGCCGCACGCGCACTGATGACGGCCATACCCATGACCAAAATCACTAAAACTCCAAAACAGAATTTGCTTCGCATGGCTGAAACCTTTCTCAGTCTTCGGCCACGATGCAAGACGCCGCACCCAAGCCCCTGCACTTGATCGTCGCCTGCGCCAAAAATCGCGTTATCGGCCTAGGCGGCCGGTTGCCTTGGCACATTGCTGAAGATACCGCTTTTTTTCACGCCGCTACCGCGGGTCAAACCGTTGTGCTCGGCCGCATCTGCTACGAAACTTGGCCTCAAGTTCGTTCTGAAGGACGTCATCCCGTCGTCATCAGCCGCAACTCAGCACTCGCGCAAGCCGGCGTACACGTTACCCCCACATTTACTTCCGCCCTCGACCTTGCCGATACGTTGCCCGGAAAAATCATGATCTGCGGCGGTGAGCGTATTTACGCTGAGGCGCTGGCTTGCGGCCGTCCGCTTCGCCTTCAGCTCACACTCATTCACGCCGAGATCGCCGGCGACACGTTCATGCCCGATTGGCGCCATCTTCCTTGGCGTGAACTTTCCCGTCGCGAGAGCGCCGATGCGAATCACCGCTACACGTTTTTTGAATTGTCGTTACCGTGAGGGGGCGGTTCGTCGCACGCGGTGGTGCTGAAATGAAACGGTAGGTAGGCCGGGCAAAATCCAAAAACCGCAGTTAAGATAGGAATAAAACCAATCAAGCCCCACCAACTTAAAAAGTGCCCACCCAAAACCAGAATCACGCAGCCGACAACGAACCGTACCGCACCATCATAAGAGCCAACATTTGTTTTCATAGGGTTATTGAGGAACTGGCCTCAACTTAACCCGAGCGGCTTTTTTCGGCTGCGCAGATCTTGCGCAATCTTCACCGCTCCAACTGTAAAGACCCTTACCGTGACAACGCCGCGTGAGCCTTCGCCACTTCTACGTACTTCTCCGCCCAGGCACGCAATCCAGCCTGTTCTGGCCCCGTCAAAGCCCGCACGACCTTCGCCGGCGAACCGTAAACCATCGAGCCCGGGGGACACGTGAAACGCTGAGGCACGAGCGCGTTGGCGCCTACAATGCTCCGCGCTCCGATATGCGCCCCATCGAGCACGGTCGCACCCATGCCGATCAAGCATTCATCCTCAATCGTGCACGCATGGACGATCGCTGAATGACCGATCGTACACCAGGCACCGATGTGCGCCCCATGCGCATCCGAGAGGTGCACCACCGCGTTGTCTTGAATGTTAGTCCCCTCGCCCACGCGGATTTCCTTGATATCACCGCGCAATACCGCGCCATAAAATACACTGCTCGAAGGCCCGAGCACCACGTCGCCCACGACCGTGGCATTGGCCGCGACAA
>RGAX01000161.1 GCA_009919985.1 Opitutaceae bacterium | reverse complement strand
TCGTGATCGGTGGTGAAATCACCATCCCGAAGCTTCAGGACAAAAAGACCGGCAAGACTAAGCCGATCGATGAGGCTTTCAACGTCGAGAAGGTTATTCGCGATGCCATTCGTCACATCGGCTACACTAACGACGACGACGTCTTCCACGCTGACTCTGTTTTCATCAACAACTACCTTACCGCCCAGTCCGCCGACATCGCCCAAGGCGTCGACGCCAAGAAGGCCGAAGGTAAAAAGACCGCCGAGCAAGGCGCTGGCGACCAAGGTCTGATGTTCGGCTTCGCTGCGGACGAGACCGAGGAATTGATGCCCGCTCCGATTATCTTCGCTCACCGCCTCGGCCGCGAGCTCACCAAGATCCGCAAGAGCGGCAAAGTGAAATGGCTTCGCCCCGATGCGAAGTCCCAAGTCTCCGTTCGCTACGTCGACGGCGTGGCCACCGAGATCGTCAACGTCGTCATCTCCACGCAGCACACCGCTGATGTCGCGCACAAGACCATCGAGTCGTTCCTCATCAAGAACGTCATCAAGAAGGTCCTCCCCGCCAAGCTCCTCACCAAGAACACCGAGTTTCTCATCAACCCCACCGGCAAATTCGTTATCGGTGGCCCGCAAGGCGACTCCGGCCTCACTGGCCGCAAGATCATCGTCGATTCCTACGGCGGTTGGGGTCGCCACGGTGGCGGCGCCTTCTCCGGCAAAGATCCGTCCAAGGTCGACCGCTCCGCTGCCTACATGGGCCGCTGGGTCGCCAAGAACATCGTCGCCGCTAAGCTCGCCAAACAGGTCGAGGTCCAGTTCGCCTACGCGATTGGCCACCCGAACCCCGTGAGCGTCTACGTCAATACGTTCGGCACCGGCGTTATCTCCGACGAGATCATCACCACCGCCATCCAGCAGGTGTTCAGCTTCAAGCCTGCCGCCATCGTCAAGCAGCTCAACCTGCTGCGTCCGATCTACCGCGAGACGACCAACTACGGTCACTTCGGCAAGACCGGTCTCCCCTGGGAAAATACCAACAAAGTGGCCGCCCTCAAAGCCGCCGTCAAAGCCCTCACCAAGTAATCCTCCTCTTTAATCGCGCTCACACGCACTCTACTCATGGCTAAATCCTCTCCCGCAAAATCCAAAGGCGACTTCCACGTCAAAGACATCACCCTCGCTGATTGGGGTCGCAAAGAACTCAACGTCGCCGAGCACGAAATGCCTGGCCTCATCTCGCTCCGTAAGAAATACGGCGCCAAGAAGCCCCTGAAGGGCGTCCGCATTACCGGTTCGTTGCACATGACGATCCAGACCGCCGTGCTCATCGAGACGCTCGTCGAGCTCGGTGCCGATGTCCGCTGGGCCTCCTGCAATATCTTCTCTACTCAAGACCACGCCGCCGCGGCTATCGCCAAAGCCGGCATTCCGGTCTTCGCTTGGAAGGGCGAAACCCTCGAGGAATATTGGGATCTCACCTGGAAAGCCGTCAGCTTCCCCGGCGGCAAGGGCCCACAAATGGTTGTCGACGATGGCGGCGACGTCACGCTGCTCCTCCACAAGGGCTACGAGCTCGAGCAGGGTAGCGACTGGGTCAACTCCGCCTCCGGTTCTCATGAAGAGCAGGTCATCAAAAACCTCCTTAAGAAAATCTCTAAGACCCAAAAGGGTATCTTCACTGCTATGGTCAAGGAATGGCGCGGCGTCTCCGAAGAGACCACCACCGGCGTCCACCGCCTCTACCAGCTCCACGAGCAGGGCAAGCTCTTGGTCCCCGCCATCAACGTCAACGACTCGGTCACCAAGTCCAAGTTCGACAACCTCTACGGCTGCCGCGAATCCCTCGCCGACGGCTTGAAGCGCGCCACCGATACCATGATCGCCGGCAAGGTCGCCTGCGTCTGCGGCTACGGCGATGTGGGCAAAGGCTCTGCCTTCTCCCTCAAGGGCTTCGGCGCTCGCGTCATCGTCACTGAGATCGACCCCATCAACGCCCTCCAGGCCGCCATGGAAGGCTTCGAGGTCAATACCCTCGAAAGCACCCTCGGCGTCGCCGATATCTACGTTACCACCACCGGTAACAAAGACATCATTACCCTTGAGCACATGGCCAAGATGAAGGATCAGGCCATCGTCTGTAACATCGGCCACTTCGACAACGAGATCCAAGTCGATCGACTCTACAACGCCAAGGGTGTGAAGCGCGTCACCATCAAGCCACAATACGATCTGTTCACCTTCCCTAACGGCAAGAGCATCTACCTGCTCGCCGAAGGCCGCCTCGTGAACCTCGGTTGTGCCACCGGCCACCCGTCCTTCGTGATGTCCGCCAGCTTCACCAACCAGACGCTCGCTCAACTCGATCTCTGGAAGAACCGCGACACCTACAAGGCTGGCGTCTACCGTCTGCCGAAGCACCTCGACGAAGAAGTCGCCCGCCTCCACCTCGAGCGTATCGGCGTCAAGTTAACCGTCCTCTCCAAGTCGCAAGCCGAATACCTCGGCGTTCCTGTCAGTGGTCCGTACAAGGCGGACCATTACCGCTACTAAAAAAAGCGACCTTCCACCGGCGCCCCGCGCGCCGGCCGGAGGACAAGAAAATAGCTCCTCTTACAAAGCGCCGCCCTCGAGGTCGGCGCTTTTTTTTAGCCCACGCCCCTGGCTCGCGCGGGGACTCAGCTCCCGTCGGGCTTTAGTGCCGTCGCCTGCGGGCTCGCTGGTATCGTAAGCCCGCCGCCCGCACGCCCGCCACGATGCACTGCGCTAGCTCGTAGCTGCCGTAATTGTTGTGGTGCGTCCCATCCTGAAACGCCGCGCCGATCTGCGCGGGCCCCAGCGCTTCATACAGTCGCCCACTCATCGCGTGCAGATCGATCATCGCCACGTGCTCCGCCGCCGCCAGCGCCCGCACTGCTGCTGGATATTCCCCGAGTGTGTTTTGGATCTTCCCTGCCGCATCCAAGCTCTTCCGGTGCATCGAGGTCACCAGCACCGGAATCCCGCCTGCCGCCCGTGCCGCCACAACGAATCTTCTCATATCCGCCTGGTACGTTGTAAACGCGCCCACGCCTTCGCCCTTTTCCTTCATGTCGTTGTGCCCGTATTGTAAAAACAGATAATCCCCCTGCCGCAGCGTGCTTAGGACTTTGTCGAGCCGGCGCGCGCCGAGCGAGCTCCGCAGGGATTCACCCGACTCCGCGTGATTCGCTATGACCACGCCCGTATCAAAAAAACGCGGCAACATCTGGCCCCAGCTATTCCACGGCTCCTTGGGTTGATCGCACACGGTCGAATCCCCTAGTAAATACACGGTAACTGCATCGCTGAGCGGTGTGATTTCGATCGAGTTTACCACGGGCCGCGGTCCATTGAACTCCAGTGTGAGCTTATCATCCCAGTTCACAAATTCTGTCGTGAGCTCGCGCTCCTTTAGACGGACCTTGGCCCCGTCGCCAAATTGCGGTGTGCGCACATTTACGTTAAACGAGCGCGATGTAGCCTCACTCGGCGCCGTCCGCACGCTCTCGAGCATCAATCGCCGCAGTTCTGCCTTGATCGTCGTGTCGCTCGCCGCCGCGCTGCCTCCTAGCGCCACCCGCACGCGGTAGCTGCCCTCCGGCACTTTAACGGAAAACAAAAAAGGCCGCTCACTTGTCAGGCCGCCGCCCTTGTCCGCGAGCTTGGCCGACGAGCCTGGTTCAAAACCATAGCCCCGCGCTGCCGTGTAAAGTTCTTCTGGTGTGACCCGCACCGCATCTGCTGCTGCTGGGGCCTCGCCAAACGCAAAACGCCACGACTTAGCTGGCGCCGCCGCCAAGCTTAGTTGTAACGCTAGAAACACCAAAACAACCCGGCCCAAACCGGAAAGCGAAGACGACATAGGAAAAAGGGGGTAGGGAATTAACTCTCGCCGACGTTGTGCGTGCGACCCCCGAGCGCAAAGCCCCGCCGCTCTGACGGTCAGACTGTGCGTAGACATTAAACTCTTAGACCTATTGCGGGTTATTGGTTGCTCAATTCTTTAACTCAAAGTGGCGCGTAGGCTTTGGTGCATTTTAGTGACTTCAGCGTAGGGGTCGTAGTCTTTGCGGCCCATGGAAAGCGTCTCTATGGGCACGTATCCGCGGTAGCCAGACGCCCGGATAATCGCCACTAGGCGCTTCATATCAACGGCGGGCGACTTGAGCGTACTCTGCATGGTTTCTTTGATCTGCCAGTTGACCGCGTAAGGGGCCATGACCGCGATATCGGCGTAGGGATCGTTGGAGAGGTATTTGCCGGTGTCGACGAGCGCGGCGCACCACTCGTGATCGACTCGGCGCAGGAGGCTGAGGTGCTCGGCTCCGGTGCGGATAAAGTCTCCGTGATTCTGGACGGCGACGATGACGCCAAACTTCTGGCCGTGCACGGCACACTCGCGGAGGGCGTCGGCCATCCAGGTCTCGACTTGATCGCGCGGGGTGTTGGCGGAGGCTTGTTGCCAGGTCTTGAAGGGTGGTTGCGCATCGGCGAAGGCGCGGACGGTGGGGGCGCCGAGGCGAGCGGCGACTTCGATCCAGGCTTTGAGGCGGGCGATGCCCTCGGCGCGGGTGGAGGGATTGGCGGCGGTGAAGTCGTTGCGCACACCGGTCCCGCTGATATCGAGGCCGAGGTTGAAGGCGTGGCGTTTGAGGCGGAAGAGGTAACTATCGGTGGGAGGCTGCGGGTAGCCTTCGAAGAAGTAGCCGGTGAGGTCGACGGCATCGAAGCCGAGCTTGGCGGCGAAGTCGCAGACTTGGAAGAGGTCTAGGCCTAGGCTGGGGTCTTTGGCGTGAGCGGTGAGGAGATCGGAGAAGGAGTAGGCGTTGAGGGAGGTGCGCAGGTGGGAACCGCTGTGGCGGGGGATGGGCTGCGTGGCGGCGCGGAGGGAGGAAGCACTCGCGGCGGCGAGGGGTAACAAGGCCGAGGTGGCGAGAAAACGACGACGGCTAAGGGTGGGACGGAACGGGGTAGGATTCATGGGTAGATTAGAAAAAAGGAATTCAACCCCGCGGGGCAATCTCGCGCTGCGCGTGGGCTCACCCATAAGCGCGGGTGACTTCGAGGTGGCAGGTGGGCGTGAAGCTGTGGCCGCGGACGGGTTCGCGGGTGTGGCCGTGTGTGAGGAGATAATGAACGCGGTCCCTCAAGCGCGGCAAAGGCTCGGCGGCGATAAGGCGCAAGCGCCCCGGCCCGCAGGGCTCAATATGCAAGAGAAGATAGTCACGGTCATCAACGCGCAGAAAGTTTTGGTCCATCCGCGCAGGTTAACCGAGCGGTTGAGACAACTGTAGGGTCAGGGCACAATATTGGCAGTGAAAGGGCCGGTGCGGGGAGTGCGCACGGGTGTAGGTTTGCGGTTGCGCTGTCGGTGGAGGCGAAGAAATTTGGTAAAACTGATGAAGTCGCTTCTCGTTACATTATTTATGGCTTTGCTGCTTGGCGGTTGTGTCGCTCCTGCGCCGATCGTGCAGCCGCGACGTGCGGCGTTTGTGGAGAGCGAGTATGCACCGTATCGCGCCAAGGGCACGGGTCGCATCGTGGGCCAGGTATTCATGAAGACGCGGTCCGGCGATGTAAAGTTGGGCGCAGGTTCTGCGGTATATCTAAATCCGCTGACCGCGCATTCAACCGAGTGGTTTGAGGCGATGATGAGCCCCATGGCGGTCTTACTTGCGCCGCCCGATGCTCGCGCGATCGAATTTTCACGCACGACCATGGCAGATGCGGGAGGCAACTTCGATTTTACGGATTTGCCGGCGGGGGAGTACTACGTGCTCTCGTCGGTTTTCTGGGAATATGCTTCTGGCCCTTCGGCTTCAAAAACAGGTGGGCGTGTTGGATTGAAGGTGAAGGTGCAATCCAATCAAACCGCGAAAGCACTTCTCACGCGTTGAGGCGTGTTCCCTAATTGGTGGGAACAACCTAGGTCTAGATTTAGAATGCGATACAGCTGCTCCCGGCCCTTCAGGACTGGTAGGAGGTCAACATTTGTTGGATTGTCATTTTAGCCGACTGAGCTACTGAGCGAAATTCAGGTGTAATCCGTTCTTCTGCACTTACCCGAGTCCAAAATATTATAGCCGCTGGCGCAACTTCGCTCCAGATCGACGCAAAGGCTGGCAGGGGAGGGCGAGGAGCAAAGACTCTCGAAACCAGGTCGCCTTGCTGACTGGGCGCATAGAGCATGGGTAGCATGTCGTAAGAAGGAGAGAGCCCAAATGGGATTTCATCACCGAAGACCACACTGGTGTTATTGCGGTGCATATCAGAATTGCCGATCAATTCACCAAAACACCAGCGCCAGCGGAGCTCGCGGGCCTGCTCCGGTGCCAACCAACCGGCGGATTCGAGGATGTTTGCACTGGCCAACCAATCGTAGTTTGCTCCGCTTGATAAACCGTCTTCGAGCGCTCCGAGACTGAGCTGGCCGCGTCGTCCACTCGTA